>JACRTZ010000233.1 GCA_014304965.1 Vulcanimicrobiota bacterium
GGCGGGCTTCGCGCGGGCGGTCCGCGGCTTCGCGGCCGTGGTCACGGGCCGGGCCGACGACCCCCGGCTCGTGGTCGAGTCGGCCACCGCCGCCGCGGCCGAGGCCCCTCGCTAGGAGCCGACAGGATTGGGGCCTTGCGGCGGGAACGGAGCCAAAGCCGCGGGCGCCGCCTCGTGATTGCGTTCGCCTTGTCTTATCCCGACGGAACTTTTCAAAAGGGAGTTTCTCTTTCATGCGCAGTCTCTTAGCTCGACTTGCCCTCACAGGTATGGTCGGAGTTGCTCTCGCCGGATGTGCGACGTCTACAGGAACGACACTTCCATCGGGCTCGACACCGAACAATTCCGGAGGCAACGGAGTCAACTCGACAGTCGGCCTGGGCATCGTCCCGCCCCCCGGCGTCGCTCTACCACTTTACATCGATAACGGGAGCCTAGCTCCCGCGCCGCAGGGGCCCTACGTCGGCTTCAACACCCCGGCGACCGACACGCAGTCGCCGATTCAAGCCTTAACGGACGTCGCGACGCCCGGCCTGCCGCCGCCTCCGCCGTCGCCCGCCGGCCCAACCGACGCCGGATCGCATCAGGTCGCGGTCGCCGGCAGCAACCAGACGCAAGTTACGTTGCGCTACACCGGCACCGTGCCCAATCTTACGTACCAATTCGGCGCGTTCGGGAATTCGTCGTTCTTCAACTACTCGAACATCGTGGCCCACTTCTGGGTAGGCCAATCGGCAACCGGAACGGTCACGATCGGGGGAACGCCGAGGGCGGGCGACGTTATCTCAATCAAGGTAGTTAATTCGGCAGCTCCGCCCGCGAGCGCCACCGTTAGCTATACCGTAACCGCTGCAGACACGACGGCGACTATCGCTACGGCCTTGGCGAATCTCATCAGCGCAGATCCAACGATCGGCAACCGCACGGCTTCCGGCGTCTTTGCGACAGCCGGAGGCGCAGCTGGTGCCTCGGTAATTCGAATTACGGCAGTGACGCCCGGCGTCGCGGGCAACACGATCGTCGTGACTTCCAGCACCAGCGCCGGCGCAACGGAGACCGTCACGCCACCAGGCGCTCAAACACTCGCTGGCGGCCTCGCTTCGGGTACGCTCGGAGCGCCAACCTCCTGGTCGATCGAACTGGTCGGTAACGGCTCGAACGCCGGAGCCGGCGCGGCCGCCAATACCTACGACGTCCGCGTGACGTGCGCCGGTACGCCGGGCCCAACCGGCAAGTTCGTGTGCGGCACCTTGCCGGCATACGGCGCGATCCCGGTGGGAAGCTCGCCGAACACCGGACAGCCGACCTACACGCCGCCGGCAACCAATCCGGTCTTCGCAAATCCGAACGGCGCGTTCACCCCGATCAATCCGCAGATGTATGTGATCCTGAACTATGGTTCGTCGACGAACCCTGCGAGCGCGCAGACGGTCGGCATCGACTACATCTACGCAACCCAGTAACGCGTAGGCGAAAAGGAAGGGAGCCGGGTTTCGACCCGGCTCTTTTCTTTTTCCAGGCGTGCCGATGCGCGCGCACGAAACCGAAGGCGCCGATGAATTCGTCGTACGCCTCGCCCTTTTCGTGGCGATACGGGAGCGCCGAGCTGCGCGAACTGTTTTGCGAGCAACGCAAACGCTTGCTGTGGCGCGCGGTCTGGATCGCGCTTGCAGAATCGCAGGCGAAGAGCGGCCTCGTCGCCGCGGCCGAGCTCGACGATCTGCGCGCGCATGCGGGCGACGTGAACATCGAGGCCGCGCATGCGATCGAGCGCGAGATCGGCCACGATTTGATGGCCGAGATTCGCGTGTTCGCGTCACAGGCGAAAATCGGCGGCGGCAAGTTGCACTTGGGAGCGACCTCGATGGATATCGAGGACACGGTCGAGACCTATCGCTTGCGGCGCGCCCTCTCGCTCGTCGGCGCGCGCTTGAATGGCGTGCTTCGCGCGTTCGCGGCTCCGGTCCGGCGCTACGCAAACCTCGTGTGCATGGCGTACACGCACTTGCAGCCGGCCGAACCGACGACGCTCGGCTACCGGCTCGCGTCGTATGGGCAAGACCTGCTCATCGACGATGCTCAGTTGCGCCGGGCGCGCGAGGCACTCGATGCGAAGGGCATTCGGGGCGCGGTCGGCACGTCGGCCTCGTACGATCGGCTGCTCGCGGGCAGCGACCGCACGCCCGCCGACCAAGAGCGCGACGTGCTCGCAACGTTCGATCTGACGGCCGGCGACGTTGCGACGCAGACGTATCCGCGCAAGCTCGACTACCTCGTGCTCTCGGCGCTGGCCGGCCTGGGGGCGTCGCTGTCGAAATTCGCGACCGATGTGCGCGTTTCGTCGTCGCCGGGCTTCGGCGAGCTGTTCGAACCGTTCGGCAAAAAGCAAGTCGGCAGCTCCGCGATGCCCTTCAAACGCAATCCGACGATGAGCGAGCGCATCTGTTCGCTCGCCCGCCTCCTGCCGGGATATGCGGACGTCGCGTGGCAGAACGCGGCGACCAATATGTTCGAGCGCACCCTCGACGACAGCGCCAACCGGCGCACGATTTTACCCGAAGCGTTTCTGTGCGTTGACGAAATGCTCGCACTCGCGGCGAAGGTCGTTGAGGGCTTGCGGGTGGACGAGCGCCGGATCGCACTGAACCTGCAGACCTACGGCCCGTTCTCCGCAACCGAAGCGGTGCTGATGGAAGCGGTCCGCGCGGGCGGCAGCCGTCAAGACCTCCACGAAGTGTTGCGCGAAGCCTCGATGAAGGCATACGATGCGCTCGCCGAGGGGAAAGACAATCCGCTGCACCATCTGCTGGCCGATGACGAACGGCTGACCGCGTTGCTTGATCCCGCCGAGATCCGCAGCCTGCTCGATCCGAGCGGACACGCCGGCGACGCACCCGAGCGTGCGCTGCGTTTTGCGGACCGCCTCGAATCGCTCGAACCGTTTCCCGAATCGCGCCGATTGGAGTCCGAGTCGTGAACAAAGGCCTGGAAGTTGCTCGCGGCAAGACCAAGGTGCTGTACGAAAACCCGGGGCAACCCGACGTGCTGGTGGTGCAGGCGCTCGATAGCATCACGGCCGGCGACGGCGCGCGCCGCGACGAAATTCCGGGCAAAGGGCGCATCGCCGCCAAGACGACGGCGCGGGTGTTCCGCCTGCTCAACATGTGCGGCTTGCCGACGCACTATCTCTCGGGCGGCGAGGACGACGACGACAACGAGATGATCGTGCGGCGCTGCACCATGATTCCGCTCGAGGTCGTGGTGCGCGGCGTGGCGGCGGGCTCGCTCGTGCGGCGCAAGCCCACGATCGCGCGCGGTTCGCTGATCGTTCCGCGCATGGTCGAATTCTTCTTCAAAGACGATGCGAACCACGATCCGCTGATCGAGCCCGACGACATCGTCGCGCAAGGGCTGGCCTCGCCGCAAGAGATCGGCATCATGAGCGAGGTCGCCCGGATCACCTTCGAGATCTTGGCGCACGCCTGGCGCCGCCACGAGACGGTGCTCGTGGACCTCAAGATCGAGTTCGGCCGGCTCGTCGGCGGCGAAAACCGCGGCAACCTGGTAATCGCCGACGTGATCGATAACGACTCGTGGCGCATCTGGCCGCAAGGCCGCGAAGAGTTGATGCTCGATAAGCAGATGTACCGCAATCTCGAAACGGTCACGCCCGAAGATCTCGACCGCGTGCGCAGCAACTACGAATACGTTGCCGAACTGGCCGGACGCTTTCCGACCACCCGAACGACCACCGCCGCTTTGTTTGCGGACGGACCGCAAGGCGTCGCGCTGCTGGACCCGGTGCTGCGCGCGCTCTCGCCATTCGGATTGCAGACCTTGCGCCGGGTCGTTTCGACGCATGTGATCCCGGGATACGTCGTGCAAGCGGCCCAGCAATTGGACGCGACGTTCCCCCGCACGATCTACGTCGCGTCGGGTCCGCAACTCGCGGCGATGCTCGGGGCGGCGACGCCGTCGCCCGTTTTCGACGCGACCGAGTACGAGGCGGACGAACTGGCGATCGCGGTCGGCAAGACGCTCGCGCTCGACGACACGGTCATGTTCGGGCGGACCTTGCTCGTGCAGGCCAACGCGCGCTCGGCGATCTTGCAGGCGGACGCGCAATTGAATGCGCCGCCGCACATGCCCAATACCAATCTTGCCTGAGACCCCCCTGGCTTCGCGCGCGGTGCAAACGCTCGGCGTGCTCGGCGTCGGGGAAGCGGCGCTCGTATCTTCGCTGCGCGAGCACGGACTCGCGCTCAAAGCGGATGAGATGCAAACGATTGCG
The DNA here is from genome assembly GCA_014304965.1 of Vulcanimicrobiota bacterium. Lineage (GTDB taxonomy): Bacteria > Vulcanimicrobiota > Vulcanimicrobiia > Vulcanimicrobiales > Vulcanimicrobiaceae > Cryoxeromicrobium > Cryoxeromicrobium davisii. Next base: position 4,292 of record JACRTZ010000233.1, read on the forward strand.
GCGCGGCTCGGTCGCGATCCGACGCTCGTCGAGTGCCACGCGTTCGACGCGCAATGGAGCGAGCATTGTTCGTACAAAAGCTCGCGCGTGCACTTAGGGCGGGTGCCGACGGAAGGCCCCGACGTCATCCTCGGGCCGGGACAAGACGCGGGCATCGTGCGGCTCGGCGCGTGGCAAGGCGAATCGTACGGCATCGTGGTCGCGCACGAGTCGCACAACCATCCCTCGCAGGTCGTGCCGTTCGAGGGAGCGGCGACCGGCGTCGGCGGCATCGTCCGGGACGTACTGTGCATGGGCGCGCGAGTGATCGGCCTGGCGGATCCCTTGCGGTTCGGCCCGCTCGATGATTCGCACTCGCGCTACGTCGCGCAAGGCGTGGTGGACGGCATCGCTGCGTACGGCAACGCGATCGGCGTGCCGACGATCGCCGGCGACGTGTTTTTTGGGGACGGCTTTCGCGACAACTGTTTGGTCAACGTGGTCGCGCTCGGGCTCGTCAAAGAGAAGGACGTCATTCATTCGCGCGCGCCCGCCGGCTCGGCCGGCTGGGACATCGTGCTCGTCGGAAAAGCGACCGATCGCAGCGGGTTCGGCGGCGCGGCCTTTTCGTCGCTCGTGCTCGACGATGCGGATGCGCAAGCGAACAAGTCCGCGGTTCAAGTTCCCGACCCGTTTCTGAAGAACGTCATCATGCGGGCGTCGTATCGCGCGTTCGACGTGATTCGCGAGTTGGGGTTGACGGTCGGCTTCAAGGACCTCGGCGCGGGCGGCATCATGGGCTGCACGGCGGAGTTGGTGGCGAGCGGCGGCTTCGGCGCGCGCATAAACCTCGATTTGTGTCCGACAACGCAACCGGATTTACCGGCGGCCGTGATCGCCGTCGGCGAAACGCAAGAGCGGCTCACGTGGGTCGTGCCGCCGTCGTTCACGTCGCGCTTGCTGCAAATCTACAACGAAGAGTTTTCGCTTCCCGAGATCGCGCAAGGCGCGCAGGCCGCGGTGATCGGCCGCGTGACCGAAGAAACCGAGTACGTGCTCACCCGCTACGGCGAAGAGGTGATGCGCGTGCCGATCGAGTTCTTGACGTCCGGCATCAAGTACGACCGCCCGTACGCCGAGCCCGAGCCGCAGATTCGGACGTTAACGATGCTCGTACCGGAAGATCCGGGCGCGGCGAAAGTCGGCGCCGAATGGGGCGCGGCGGAGTTGGGCCACAATTCGGGCCGGCAGGCGTACCACAACTTCAATACGCTCGTCCCATTCGACGACGACCTTCCCTATCGGATTTTGTCGCATCGGGATGTGTGTTCGCGGAAGATCATTTACGAGCGCTACGACTCGGTCGTGCGCGGGGCGACCTCGATTCCGGCCGGCTATGCCGATGCGGGCGTGCTCGTTCCGATCCCGGGTTCGCCGCTCGCGATGTCGCTCTCGCTCGGCGGCAATCCGCGCTACGGCGCAATCGACCCGGCGCTCGCGGCGGAACACGCCGTGGTTGAGGCCGTCTGCAATGCGGCCGCCGTCGGCGCGCGCCCGCTCGGGTTGACGGACTGCCTCAACTTCGGCAACCCGGAAAATGCGTGCGACATGGGCGCGTTCGTCGCGTCGGTCAACGGTCTCGCAACGGCGGCGCGGGAACTCGGCCTACCGTTCGTCTCGGGCAACGTCAGCCTGTACAATCAAAGCGCGAACGGCAACTCGATTCCGCCGTCGGCAATTGTCGCGTGCGTCGGCGGCCTGGGCGACGTTTCGCGCTCGGTCACGCCCGGCTTCAAGGGGCCGGCTCACCAGCTGTACTTCATCGGCGAGTACACCGGCGCGCTCGGCGGTTCGGTGCTCGCGGACGTCGCCGGCCTCCCCCCAACGAATCTGCCGAACATCGACTACGCCCGCTTAAAGAAGACGCTGGCGGCGCTGCGCAACGGCATCGAGGCCGGACTCATCTATGCTATCCACGATGTCTCGGATGGCGGGATATTCACGGTCATCGCGGAGATGGCGTTTGCAACGATCGACGGAGCGCGGATCGGCGCGAGCGTGTGTTTGGATGCTCGACGTGACGGAATCCCGCTCGAAATCGGCGAGGCCGGGGCGTATTTCGGCGAGCACCGCGGCTTTATCGTGGAAGCAGATCGCGGGTTCGCGGAACTGCTCGCGGAGGATCGTCTCATCGGAGCCGTCGTCGGGGCGACGCATCACCGGTTCGACCTTCGCGTCGGCGCCGATGTGCCGGTTCGGACGTGGAAGCTCGACGATCTGTACGAGTCGTGGAGCGCGCCGTTGCGCGATTTCTACGAGGACGTGCCGGCGTGAGCGCGCGCGTGGGCTCCGCGAACGTCGGCGTTATCGTCTTTCCGGGCACCAACAGCGAAGAAGAGACGGTCCGAGCGTGCCGCGCGGTTGGACTCGAAGCCGACGCCGTCCATTGGAACGCGCCCCTCGACGTCGTCCGCGAATATTCGGCCTACATTTTGCCCGGCGGCTTCGCATACGAAGATCGCGTGCGCGCCGGCGCGATCGCCGCGCACGACCGCCTGATGACCGCCGTGCGCGAAGGCGCAGCCGCCGGCAAGCCCGTGCTCGGCATCTGCAACGGCGCGCAAGTCTTGCTCGAAACCGGTCTCGTCCCCGGATTCGCGGGTGCGAGCGGACCGCAGGCCGGTTTTGCGCGCAACGCGCCGAGCGGGAAATTTCGCTCGACGCACGTGTACGTCAAACTGACGATTCCGCCGGAGCGCTGCACGATTACGGCTGCGCTCAAGCCGAATGCCGTGATTCCGGCTTGGGCGTCGCACGGCGAAGGCCGCCTTGCCGGCGGAGCGGCGACGCTCGCGCGCATCGCGGCCGGCGATCATCTCGCGTTCGTCTACAGCGATGCGCGGGGAAACGCGAGCGAGGCCGTCGTGCCCAACGGTTCGGCGCTTGGAGCCGCGGGTTTGGTCAACGCCGCGGGCAACGTGCTCGCGCTGATGCCGCATCCCGAGCGCGATGCCTGGACGTTCAACCACCACGACGCGTCGCGCGAAGCGGCGCGCGGCGACGCCGCGGCGATGCTCAAACCGTCCGGCGGCATCGCGCTGTTCGAGAGTTTCGCGCAGGCGGTGCGGCAATGGTCGTGACGCGCTGCGTCGAGACGACGCTCGCGATTCCCGACAACGAGGCCGCGACCGCCCGCGCGACCTTGACCAGACTCGGCATCCCGCTCGAAGCGCTCGAACGCGCGGACCTCTATAAGATCGAAGTCGAGTGCAAGCGCGAATCGGAATTGCTCGCGGCGTTGCGCGGCATCGAAACGATCTTCAATCCGAACAAACACCGGCTCGCGGTGCGCAAGACCGATCGCCCGGACCAAGGCGAACTGTGGGTCGAAGAAACGGCCGCGCTCGAAAGCGACGGGGGTACGATCTCGGTCGCGGGCCGCGCGTTGCCGGGCGTGCGACGTTTGCAGCGGCTGGTGTCGTGGAAGCTGACGGCCCCCGGCGGGGACCCGGCTTCTGCCGCCACGGTCGCCCGGGCGGCTTCCGCGCTGCTGTGCAACGCAGCCTTTCAACGAGCCGTCTTCGTTCGATGAACGCGACCGCCGACCGGCAATTCGCCGAATTCCTTTCAAAGTACGATCCGGCGATGGTGCGGCTCACCCGCGCCGTGTTGAAGAAGTTACGCGCGCTCTTGCCGGGCGCAGTCGAAATGGTGTACGACAACTACAACGCTCTTGTGGTCGGCTTCAGCCCAACGGAACGCGTCTCAGATGCGCTGCTCTCGATCGGCATCTACCCGCGCTGGCTGAACCTGTACTTCTTGGAAGGTGCCGCGTTGCCCGACCCCTACCGGGTCCTCGAAGGGAGCGGCAAGCAAGTGCGCCGCATAATGCTCGAGCGCGCCGCCACGCTTGACGAGCCCGCAATCCGAGCGACCATTGCGCTCGCGCTCGATCGCGCGGAGAAACCGTTCGATTCGTCCAAACCGCGGAGGATGGTCGTCAAATCGGTCTCCGCGAAGCAACGCTCCCGCCGTCCGGCCGGCGCGCGATGATCGCTCCCGAGTTGCTGCGCACCGCACCCATGGCCAAAGAGAGCGATTTCTATACGATCGCGACGCTCGGTTCGCACTCTGCGCTCCAGATTCTCAAAGGCGCGCACGACGAAGGTTTCAAGACCCTCGCGATTGCGAATCGCAAGACCGAACGGCTGTACCGCTCGTTCGCCTTCGTGGACGAAGTCATCGGCATCGAAAGTTACGACGATTTTCCGTCGGTCGTTCCGCAGCTTGAGCAACGCAAGGTCATCATGGTGCCGCACGGCTCGTTCGTCGCCTACCTCTCGCTCGACGAGCACAAGCGGATGTCCATTCCGTACTTCGGGAACAAGGCGGTGCTCGATTGGGAAGCGAGCCGCGAGTTGCAGCGCCAATGGCTGACGCGCGCGGGGTTGCTCGTGCCGCGCCAATTTAAAACCGCCGCCGAGATCGATCGCCCGGTCATCGTGAAGCTCTACGGCGCGCAGGGCGGCAAAGGGTATATGTTCGTGCGCGACGCGGCCGACTTCGAGCGCCGGGCGAGCGAACTCGGGCGCGAAAACTATATCTTGCAAGAATACATCATCGGCGTGCCGCTCTACATTCACTATTTCTATTCGCCGCTGTCCGGCAAATTAGAGATCATGAGCATGGACCGGCGGTATGAAACGAACGTGGACTCGCTCGGGCGCATTCCGGCCGCGGCGCAAGAAGGCATGGACGTCAGCCCGAGTTACGTCGTCGTCGGCAACTCGCCGCTCTCGCTGCGCGAATCTATGCTGGCCGAAGCCTATCGCATGGGCGAGGACGTCGTGCGGGTCAGCCAGGAGATCTGCCCGCCGAAGGGCCTGTTCGGCGCGTTTTGCATCGAGACGATCATCACGCCCGACGCACAGTTCTACATCATGGAGATTTCGGCGCGCATCGTGGCGGGCACGAACCTGTTCATCGACGGCTCGCCGTACTCGTACTTGAATTACAGCGAGCCGATGTCCACCGGCCGCCGCATCGCCCGTGAAATCAAGAACGCCTTGCTTTCCAACTCGCTGGACGCCGTGCTCGACGATTCGGGGGTCCGCAATTAGGCGCTGGCTCGCGCGCGGGCTGTGCCTCGTGTTCCTCGGCGTCGCATGCCTGCCGGCGCGCGCGGCGATCGAGACGAATCCCGACGCGCTCTACGCGACGATGCGCAAAGCATTCGACGACGGGGTCGCAAAGAAGTGGCCCTTCGCGTCGGAACTCTATTATCAAGCCACGGTCTTTGACGCGGGCCGCTCGTATGCGCTGTTCAAGCCGACGGACGCCCAATACGCCGAGGTCGCCGCACTCGCGGTCGAAATCGCCACGCAACTGCACTACGACCCGCTGAGCAACAACGACGCCGCCGAGTGGTACGTCCGCGAAGCCGCGACCTGGGTTGCGCAGCACAACGACGGTACTTCCAAGGCGCACGCGACGGCGCTGCTCGCCGCGCTGCAAACTGCCGATGCCGACCCCGCGGCGCTCGCCGGCCAAGCGGTAGCCGACGCGCGCGCGAACGTCGCGAGCTTTCCGAAAGACGCCGATGCGCAGGCGGCGCTGGTGGTCGCCGAACTTCGGGCCTACAATCTTTCGAAAAGCGTGATCTACCGCGCGGCGGCCTTGCAATCGGCGGCGGTCGCCGGTTTCCCGGTCGTTCGCGTACCCGACCCCGAGGCGGGGGAACTGTTCGTGCTCGTGGCGCAGGCGCTCGGAGCGGGCGGCGACTTTAGCGAGGCCGAGCGGGCGGATGCGAAGCGCCTGGACGCGTTGCGGAAGGCAACGCCCGCGCTGCAGGTGATCGGGCGCACCCGCGCCGTGCCGCACGACCTGCGCCTGACGAAGACGGCGCCGGCAGACGAATATTTCGGCAACACGCACCTCTCGCCGATCGGCGTGCGCAACGAACTCATCCGCATCAACAAGTACCTCGATGTCGGCTGGGGCGACCGCATGACCAAAGACGCGATCTACGTCGAGAATTCGGTGAACGATTGGCAGCGCCGGTACCCGCACGACCTGACGCTTCCGCAGCACATCTACGATCTGTACCGCTTGCTGCAACGCGTCGGCAGCCCGGCGTCGCTCGCCGAGGCGAGCACCGTCCGCAGCCTGCTGCTCGTGCAATACGCAAACTCCGCGCAAGCGCGCCAGCTCGCCGACTCGTGAGTTTGGTGCCCGATGTCGCGGCGACGCTCGAACGCTACGACGAGGCCCGGCTCGCGCTGGCCTCGATCGGCAGCCATTCCGCGCTCGACGTCGCGAGCGGCGCGCGCGCGCACGGGTTTCGCAGCATCGTCGTTACGGCCAAGGGGCGCGAGCAAACGTACGCGACCTACTTCGCGCGCACGACCGAACCCGACCGCGGCTGCGTGGATCTGACGATCGAGCTCGACAAATTCGCCGATCTCCTCGACGAAAGCATCCAGCAGCGTTTGCTGTCGGAGTGCGCCATCTTCGTCCCGAACCGCTCGTTCGAAGTGTATCTGCACCAGCGCTATTCGTACGCGGAGATCGAAGCGGGGATGCTCGTTCCGATGTTCGGCAACCGCCGCCTGCTGCGCGCCGAAGAACGCGACGAGGTCGACAATCAGTACGCGCTGCTCGAACGCGCCGGCGTCCGCTATCCCCGCACGTTCGCCTCGCCGGACGACATCGACCGGCTCGTCATGGTCAAGGCCGCGCATGCGGTCGTCGGTTTCGAGCGCGCGTTTTTCCTCTGCACCTCACGCGCGACGTACGATACGCAGGCGGAGAAACTGATTGCGGCCGGCATGGTGACCGAAGACGGCCTGCGCGCCGCGCGGATCGAAGAGTTTGCGCTCGGCCCGACGGTCAACCTCAACTTCTTTTACTCGCCGATTCTGGGCGAACTCGAACTGTCGGGTACCGATACGCGGCGCCAAACGAACCTCGACGGTTTGCGCGCGCTGCCGCCGGCAATGCTGGACGTCGCCCGCGATATTCCCGTGCGGATGGAAGAAGCCGGCCACATCGCAACGAGCTTGACCGAGTCGATGTTGGAAGAGGCTTTCGAGATGGGCGAACGCTTCGTCGAAGCAAGCCGCGTCGCGTCCCCGCCGGGAGTCGTCGGACCGTTCGCGCTGCAATGCGTGATCGAGGCCGGGCCGCCGAAACGGTTCGTGGTGTACGACGTGTCGCTGCGCATTCCGGGCTCGCCCGGTACGCGCTACACGCCGTACAGCGCCTATCGCTGGGGCCGGGACATCTCCGTCGGCGAACGCATCGCCATGGAAGTTGCGTTCGCGCGCTCGGCCGGCAGACTTGCGGAGGTCGTCACGTGAGCCTGCGGACGCTGCGCTAACCCGACCACGATTTCGGTTCCGAAGGCGATCACGAAACCGAGCGAGACCATCGCGGTCGCAAGCGCGGTCGTCCCGCCCGTTTTCTTGAGCAGCGCCCAGAGTTCGCCGATGACGAACACGAGCGCACCCGCCGCGATCGCCAAGAACAGCGTCGAAAGCAACGGCGAGACGAACGTGTAGCCGATCATCGTGCCGAGGAACGTCGGGCCGCCCGCAACGAGTCCCGCCACCGCCAAGAGTCCCCAACTCGGCACGACGCCGCGGCCGGCCAGCGGCGCGGCGACCCCGAAGCCTTCGGTCGCGTTGTGGAGCGCGAAGCCGACGATCAAGCCGATCGCAAGCGCGGTCGCGCCGCTCGCGGCCGAGGCTCCGATCGCGAGGCCTTCGGCGAAGTTGTGCGCGCCGATGCCGATGGCGATCATCATCGAGAGCGCGAGGGGATTTTCCGTTCCGGCCGCGCCCATTTTAGCGAACCGCTGCGCGACCGATCCGAGGCCGACCAAGCCGAGCACGAGCCCGCCGATCATCGCAAACGTCAAGGCGAGCGGGAACTGCGCGCCCGATTGCCAGCCGCCGATGGCGCGCTCGAGCGGCACGATCGCGTCGTGCGTGATCTCGACGACCAGAAAGACGAGGATGCCGATAGCGACGGCGTTCAAGGCGCCGACGGCGCGCAGCGAGAGGCGGCGCATGCGCGCGATCGGGAGGCCGAAGAAGATGGTCAAACCGGCGATTGCGCCGAGCAGCACGGTCGAGCGGAAGTCGAGCGCGCGGCGCTGCGTCGTCGCGGGCCCCATCGCCGACATGTCCATAGCATCCATCGCGCGGCCCATTGCGGCGAGCGTGTTCGGCGTGCCGCGGTAGTGGATGGCGGTGATCAGCCCATCGGGATGACCGCTGCTATCTTCGATGTGGTCCGCGATGTGGCAGTGCAGCATCCACGTGCCGGGTTGCGCGTTGGCGACGACCACGACGTCGGCGCGCTGACCCGGACCGAGCAAGATCGTATCTTGCACGTCGTTGTAGTCGAGCGGGAGCGCGTCGCGCGCGATCACCCGCATGTCGTGGCCGTGCGTGTGCATGGTGTGCATGTTTTCGCCCGAGATGTTGATCCAGCGCAGCCGAATCCGCTCGCCGCGCGCAACCTCAAGGGAGGGGATGTCCGGATACGACTTGCCGTTGATCGAGAAATGATTTTCGCTCGCGCTTTGGATCTTCCACGACGAGACGATCGCGACGTAGTCGCGCTGCACGCGCTCTTCGGGGCGCGGATGGGCGGGCGCGATCAGCAGCGCGCCGTAGAGGCCGGCGTTGAGCAGTGCTTCCGGGCCGTGCGTGTGATAGATGAACGTTCCGTTTTGGGCCGCGTCGAAACGGTAGCGGAACGTTCCGCCGTGCGCGGCGACGAGCGGCTGCGTCATGCCGGCGACGCCGTCCATCGCGGCGGGCGCGCCGTGGATGCCGTGCAGATGCAGCGTGTCGGCGATGCCGAGTTCGTTGCGCACCTCGATCTCGACGCGGTCGCCTTGGTTGACGGCGAGCACCGGGCCCGGCACGACGCCGTTGTAGGTCTTCGCCATAACGGTGAGGCCCCGGCGGATCGTCCAGGGCGCCTCGCGCTCGACGAGGTGGAAAATTTTCGTCTTGCCCCGGGTCTCGGGGACGGCCCCGAACGTGCCGTCCGGCCGCGCGACCAGACGCGACTCGCCGGGCGACGGGGTGGCTCGGGTGAAGGGACCCGTGATGGGCTGGAGGCCGAGCGATGCCGGGTCGACACCGGGGGGTGCAGCGTCGGCGTCGGCAAGGGCGGCCGTGCCGGCGCCCAGCGCAAGCAGGCTTAGCAGCATGCCGGCGGCGGCGACCCGAGCGAAAAGGGTGGGCGACATCCGTTAGTGCGACCTCACGATGGAGTTAGGCATGCCTAACTCAGGGTTCCCCGCCCGGGCTGCCTCGTACCTGTCGGGGGGCCGGGAACGTGCGCGCGGAACGAGCCGGACGATGATTGCGGCACCCCTCCAAGAGCACACGAGCTCCCCGCCGGCGGGCGTCGTTATCCTGGACTTCGGCGCGCAGTACGCGCAGTTGATCGCGCGCCGCGCGCGCGAAGCGCACGTGTACTCGGAAATTCTGCCGCACGACACGCCCTGGTCGGAAATTGCACGCCGTAACCCCGCCGCGGTGATCTTGACCGGCGGACCGGAGAGCACGCTCGGCGCCGACGCGCTCGGCGTGGACCGCGCACTCTGGACGTCGGGTTTGCCGGTGCTCGGCATCTGCTACGGCTTGCAACTGATCGCGCGCGATCTCGGCGGCAAACTCGCGCCCTCGGCGCATAGCGAATACGGACCGGCCGCGCTCCAAACGGTCGCAACGTCGCCGCTCTTCGACGGCGTTCCGGCCACGAGCCGCGTGTGGATGTCGCACGGCGACACCGTCGTCACGGCGCCCGCGGGTTTCGCGGTGCTCGCCAAGACGCGCACGTGTCCGGTGGCGGCGATCGGCGACATCGGGCGCCGCATCTATGGCGTGCAATTTCATCCCGAGGTCGTGCACACCGAAGCAGGCACGGCGATCGTCAACAATTTTTTGCACGCGGTTGCGGGCATTCCGGCGTCGTGGGCGATGGATTCGTTCGTGGACAGCGCCGTCACGGATATTCGCGAGAAGGTTGCGGCCGGCGGCCGCGTGATCTGCGCGCTCTCGGGCGGCGTGGATTCGGCAGTCGCGGCAAGCCTGGTCGCGCGCGCGATCGGCGAGCGCTTGACCTGCGTGTTCGTGGATACCGGACTCTTACGCAAAGACGAAGGCGAACTCGTCGTCGCGGCGTTCCGCGACATCTTGCATCTCGACGTCGTGAAGGTGGATGCGCGCGCGCGCTTTCTCGAACGCTTGGCCGGCGTGATCGACCCCGAAGAAAAGCGGATCCGGATCGGCCACGAGTTCATCGCCATCTTTGAAGAAGAAGCCCGCAAACTCGACGACGTGCGCTGGCTCGTGCAGGGCACGCTCTATCCCGACGTGATCGAGTCCAAGACGCCCGCCTCGAAAGCGGGCCACAAGATCAAGTCGCACCACAACGTCGGCGGGTTGCCGGAGAAAATGCACCTCGCGCTCGTCGAGCCGCTGCGGGCGCTGTTCAAAGACGAAGTGCGCGAAGCGGGGCGCGTGCTCGGGCTGCCCGAGGCGATCGTCGAGCGCCAACCGTTTCCCGGCCCGGGTCTCGCCGTGCGGGTGCTCGGGGAGGTGACCGCCGATCGATTGGAAACCGTGCGGGCCGCCGATGCGATCGTGACGAGCGAAATTGAAGCGGCCGAGTTGTCGCCGCGGCCGTGGCAGTACTTCGCGGTGCTGACGCCGCTGCAAAGCGTCGGCGTGATGGGCGATGGCCGCACGTATGCCAATTTGGTTGCGGTCCGCGCGATCGTGAGCGAAGACGGCATGACCGCCGACTGGGCGCGCTTGCCGCACGCGCTCCTCGAGCGAATCAGCACGCGCATCGTGAACGAAGTGCCGGGCGTCAACCGCATCGCGTACGACATCACGTCGAAACCGCCGGCAACCGTCGAGTGGGAATAGTTTCCGTCTAGTGCGGATTTTGGTGGTCGGCAAAGGCGCGCGCGAGGACGCGCTGTCGTGGCGTTTGGCGCAGTCTTCGTCGTGCGCTGCCGTGTTTGCGGCGCCCGGCAACGCAGGCACCGCGAGCCGCGGTGAAAATTGGCCGATCGCGGCAACCGACGGCAAGTCGCTGTTGGCACGCGCGCAAGCGGAAAAGATCGACCTCGTCGTGCTCGGGCCGGAAACGGCGATCGCAGCCGGCGTAGGGGATCGTTTGCGCGCCGCGGGTTTAGCGGTGTTCGGTCCCGATCGATCGGCCGGGCGGCTCGAATCGAGCAAAGTCTTCGCGAAGCGCTTCATGGAGCGCCACGGCATCCCGACCGCGAGGGCGCGCGTCGTGCACTCGCTCGCGAGCGCCGAGCGCGTGCTGGTCGATTGGAACGGCGCGTGCGTCGTCAAAGCCGACGGTCTGGCCGCGGGCAAAGGCGTCGTCATCGCGGACAATGCGGCCGAAGCGCTCGCGGTCGTGCGCGCGTGGTATGCCGCCGGCATTCCGGGCGGCGGCAGCGACGTGTTGCTCGAACAGAAACTCGAGGGCCGCGAAGTGAGCGTGTTCGCCATTTTTGATGGCCGCACGTTTGCGCCGTTGACGTCGGCTTGCGATTACAAACGCGCGGGCGACGGCGACACCGGGCCCAATACGGGCGGCATGGGCGCGTATTCGCCGCCCGCCGGTTTTCCCGCCGATTACGAGGCGATCGTTGCGCGCGAGATCCTCGAGCCGGTTGCGCGCGGGCTTGCGACCGACGGCGAGCGCTACGTCGGCGTGCTGTATTGCGGGCTGATGTGGACGGCGCGCGGTCCGGTCGTGATCGAATTCAACGCGCGCTTCGGCGATCCCGAAACGCAAGTGATGATGCCGCGCGTGCAAGGCGATTTCGCGGCGTTGCTCGCAAGCGCCGCGCGCGGCGCGCTCGAACCGGATGCGGCGTCGTTCACGCACGAGGCGTGCGTGGGTGTGGTCTTGGCGGGCGCCGACTATCCGCGCGCGAGCGCGCCCGTGCTGGGCATTTCGGGTGACGTTGCGCTCGGCGCGGGCAAGACGGCGTTTTGGGGCGGCTCCGCTCGCCGCGACGACGTGGTGGATGCCGACGGCGGGCGCGTGCTGACGGTGACCGCGCTCGGTGCGACGGTTGCGGCGGCGCGCGGCGAAGCCTATGCAGCGGTGCGCGAATTGGCAGCGCGGATGGGCGCCGGAAGCGCGCTCTCGTATCGCAGCGACATCGGCGCGCTCGGCGACTCGGTCGTTTCAGCCTAAGCCGGAAAATGCCGCGCGAGTGCGCGGCCGACTGCTTCGACGCCGTGCACGATGCCGGCGGTTGGATGACCGTTACGGAAATGCGTTTCCACGCCCGCGACGATCGTGTCCCAGGTTGCTTGGCCGAGCGCTTCGTGCGCGGCGGCATCGCCGAACAACACGAACGTGCGGCGGGCCGGGACGACGAAGAACAGCACGCCGTTACGATGCGGCGCTTTTGTCAGGCCGAGACGTTCGAAGGCGCGCTCGGCCGTTTTCCGGACGTCGCCGAAGAAGTGCGGCGCGACGGAGACCGCGATCGGCGCGCTCGTTTCGCGTTCGGCCGCCGCGATCGCCTCGCGCACGCGCGCTTCGTCGAGAAAAGCATGATGTCGTAGCTTCATTACCAGCGCCCCGTCGCTCCGCCGCCGCCCGAGGAGCCGCCGCCGCCCGAGAAGCCGCTCGAAAAACCGCCACCGCCGCCGCTGTACGAGCTGCCGCCGCGATTCATGATCGTGAACAGCAGCCACAGCGCGGTGGACGGGCTCCTTATGAAAATGATGATGAAGATCAGGATGCCGATCCCGATTAGCACGAGCGTGAAGGGGCTCAGCGGCGTGGAGTCCGGGCTGCCGTAACTATCGGTCGTGCCGGCGCCGGCGCTTGGCGCCTCCGTTGATGTGCCGGACGCTCCGCCGATGGTCGCGAGGATGCGGCCCACGCCGGCGGTGACGGCCGCGTCGGGATGCCCCGCTTTCATCTCGGGAACGATCGCCTCGCGCAAGATGCGCGACGCGGTCACGTCGGGCAGCACTGGTTCGAGGCCGTAGCCGACCTCGATGCGCGCCGCGCGATCTTTCGGAAAGACGAACAGCACGACGCCGTCGTCTAAGCGCTTGCGGCCAACCTTCCACTTCGCGAACGCCTTGACGGTCCAGTCCTCGGTCGGCGCGGGTAACGTCGTGGTGCCGACGTACACGAGCACTTGGTGGCCGGTCGCCGTTTCGTAGGCGTGCAGCCGCGCGTTGAGATCCGCGACCGTTTGTGGCGCGAGGATGCCGGCGGTGTCGGTTGCCCACTGCGAAGGCGCCGGCGGAATGGGGACTTCCGCGCCCGCCGCCGAGGCGACGACCGCAACGAGCAGCAGCGCGCGCAGGATCGCGCGAACCGCCTTCATCGCGTTAGAATTGGACCTTCGGCGCCGTCTCCGCACCCGCTTGCGATTTGAAGTACGACTTCTCGGCGAAGCGGTTGCCGAAGAAACCCGCGATCAGCACCGTCGGAAACGAGTCGCGCGTCGTGTTAAAGGCTTGTGCCGCCTGATTGAAACGCATGCGCTCGACGGTGATGCGGTTTTCGGTGCCTTCGAGTTGCGCTTGCAGGTCGGCGAAGTTTTGAGTCGCCTTGAGGTCGGGATAGCGCTCGACGGTGACGAGCAGGCGCGACAACGCTGACGAAAGGCCGTCTTGTGCCGCGGCGAACTTTTGGAAGGCCGCCGGGTCGTTCGGAACGTTTCCGCCTTTGGGCGCTTGTCCGACTTGCGATCGGGCTTGCGCGACCGCGACGTAGGTGCTCTTTTCGAAGTTGGCCGCGCCTTTGACGGTTGAGACCAAATTCGGAATGAGGTCGGCACGCCGCTGGTACGCGCTCTCGACCTGCGCCCACTGCGACTGCACCGCCTGATCGAGGGTGACGAGCCGGTTGTACGTGCCGGCGATGCTCATGCCGATGATGAGCACGACGACGACGATGCCGCCGAGAACCATGAGGCCGCGATTCATGCCGTTATCCTTTTCGAAAAGCGCTACAGCGGGTAGTGCGGAGCCCGGTCAGCGCTCGCCTTTCGGAATCACGAGTTTGACCGACGTGTGGGTTGCCGAGAAGGCCGCGATCTTCACGTCTACCAGGCCGGTTGCGAGGAACGCCTCGCGGACGACGTTTTCCGGGAGTGGCGCGCCTTTGCCCTTGCGATAGACGAGCCAGAGTGCGCCGTCTGGCACGAGGTGCGAGCGCAATTTCCCGATACTCGCGAGGTCCCGCTTCGTTTCAAGGCCGCGGAAGATGAGGTCGTAGGTACCGAATATTGCGGTCGCCGCGGGCTTGTCGAGCACCGCGTTCAGTTCGGTCGCGAAGACGGTGTCGCCCACCGCGAGCACGCAGACCTTGTGCGCCGGTTTGACGCCAAGCTTTTCGAGCCGCGTCTTCGGATGCAGAATGGCATCGGCCCACTTCGGTGCGGCGTTGCCGAGGTCGAGTTGCACGGAGCCGACCGGCGCTTCGAAACGAAGCGTGCCGTCTTTCGCGAGCACCGAATGCATCTGCGCGAACGGGACGTTGATGCGGAAGTCGCCGGTGAAGCGCAGCGAATCCGTTTCGAGATGCGCTTTGCCCTCGGAGCGCTCGCGCCCGAGCCGAGCGGTGCAGCGCGCTTCTTTGCCCACGTGTCGCGATTCGCCGGTTTAGGCCGCGTCGATCGCGACGGTCACAATCTCGTGCCGCTCGCCGGAGGCCGGAAGAACGCCACGCGCCTGCAGTTCTTCAAAATGAAGCCTAGCGGATCGTACGAAACGTGCTAGCACGTCGTCACGGGTATCGCTGACCGCATAAACGTCGGGGACGTCGTCGGACGTCGCGCCGTACGTTTGTGTTTCAGGATCGTAGTCAATGCGGACCGCAACGGTTTTCATGATTCGTCCCATCCAAGGCGCTTTTTGAGCTTTTCCCAGACGGCCTTCGGCAGCTCGTGATTCGGGCTACCGTCGAGCGTTATTTGATCGCCGGTTCTAGGATTATAGTATACCGTGTGGTCACCCTTGCCGTGCCTCTTGCGGATGTAGCCCAAACGCATAAGCCTAGCAACGATTTCCCGAACGCGCGGCGGCATATTGCAACTCGGCCCTCCCGCATGTGAGGGTGCCCCAAGGTTGCCGGAAACGTAGAATTACAAGGTAGGCAATTTTGGGAGGCCGCGTTTGAGCGACATCAGGTGCCCGTAGCCGACGAGGCCGAGCCAGCCGTTGCGGTACACGTACACGTCCGCAATCCGGTAGACGAGTTTGTAGTAACCCTTCCGGCCGCGGCCGACTTCTGTGTAGATCGCGTCGATCGTTGCGGTGTCGCCGGTGATCGTGACGTGCCTGCCCGTAATGGCGTACTTTGCGACGTGCGGCGGCGTACGCGCCACGTCCGCCAAGAGTTTGTCGCGGGAGATGACCCGTCCGTCTTCTGTGATTTGCACAAAGTCGGGCGCGAGGATCTTCCTGAAGGCGGCAGCGTCGAGGTGAATGTTGGCCTCGTTCCGCGCGTGCTCGACCTGCAGTAGCTCCGCGCGCCGGTCCGCAGCCGACGCGCGTCACA
>JACRTZ010000092.1 GCA_014304965.1 Vulcanimicrobiota bacterium
GCCCAAGACGCGTTAGGGAAAGATTCGGCGAGTCGAGCTTCGTCATCGGCAACTGCAAAAGAAGGGCGCGACGGCCGCAAGCGGCTTTGTCTAGATTCATCCTCAAAGGTACGGGCATGGAAGACTGGCAGCAGCAACAGCAGCAGACGCAGGCGCCGAAAGAAGCGGCGCCCGTTCCGCCGCCGCCTGCCCCACCTGAAGTGCCGCCGCCCGTCCCACCTGAAGTGCCGCCGCCCGCCCAATCGGAAACCGCGAATCCGGCGCCGATTGCGCCCGCGCCGCCCGTTGCGGTTCCCGCGGCGCCCGCATGGCGACCCGCGCCCGAAAATCCGGTAGATCCCGTAGCCGAACGCCGCGTTCCGCCGCCGTTCGTCGTGCCCGAAGACGAGCCGCACGCATTCGATCACGGGCACGGTCCGCCGGTGGTGCTGGTGCTGCGCCGCGCGATCGCTTTTTTGATCGATACGGCCGGTCTGGGTTTCGTGTTCCTGACGTTCTTGTACCGGCTGGTTGCCGCCGGAACGATTCCGTTCGCGCAAGACGATCGCGGGTTTTTGCAACTGGCCGCGTTCGCGCTGTTCAGCGCACTCTCGTTCCTCTTCGTCTCCGAACTCGTGACGGGAACGTCGCTCGGCAAATTGCTCATGGGTCTGCACGTGCGCAACGTGGATGGCACAAAGACCCACGGTCATCAGCATCTCGTGCGCACGCTCTTGCGCGCACTGGACGTGCTGCTGGTCGGCCTCGTGCTGGTGTTGTTCTCGCGGCACCGCCAGCGCGCGGGAGATCTTGCATCGGGCACCACGGTCGGGCGCTCTCCGCTCGGCGTGTTCGCTCCGGTAACCGCGCTCATCGTGCTCGGCTTCATCGGTTATTATTCGTTTACGGGCGGCGGGAAAGATGCGGCTGCGGCCGTCTGGACCAAGGTGAAGGCGCTCGCGCCCGCGGTCGAGCATACGCTTGCGATGTACGTCAGAATGCCGGCGATCGGGACGTTGCCGAACGCTCAACCTTCGGGGGCGGCGACGAATGTGCCGGCGCCGCAACCCACGCAAGCCGCAACCGGCAAGCCGTGAGAGCTGTCCGTCTTAACGAACTCGGCGGTCCGCAAAACCTGCGCGTCGAGGACATCGAGCGCCCCGAGCCGGCGGCGGGTGAAGTGCTCGTCGAAGTGACGCGGGCGGCGTTCAATCGGCGCGACGTCTTCATCACGCAAAATCTGTATCCGGGAATCGCGCTGCCGCGCACGCTCGGATCCGACGGATGCGGAACCGTCGCGGCGCACGGTGCGGGCGTGTCGAATCCGCCGATCGGCACGCGCGTTGTGATGAATCCGCAGTTCGGCTGGAGCGACGATCCCTGGACGCTCAACCGTGACGGGAGCATCCTCGGCATGCCGCGCGACGGAACGTTCGCGCAGTTCGTGACGGTGCCGGCCGCCAACGTCTACCCCAAGCCCAAGGGTCTGAGTGACGACGAAGCGGCCGCGATTCCGCTCGCCGGTCTGACCGCATACCGCGCGACCTTTACGCGCGGTCGAATCACGAAGGACGACGTCGTGCTCATTCCTGGCGTGGGCTCGGGCGTGCAAACGTTCGTGTTGCTGTACGCCGTACATGCGGGCGCGAAGGTGGTCGTAACGTCGGGCAGCGACGAGAAGCTTGCGCGGGCAAAGGCACTCGGTGCGAGCGCGACCATCAACTATAAGACGTCGCCCGAATGGTGGAAGGAAGCGCGCAAACTGACCGACGGCGGCCCCTCGCTCGTCGTGGATTCGTCCGGCGGCGAAACGTTCGCGCGCTGCCTCGACATCGCGCGTTACGGCGCGCGCGTGGTGACGTACGGCGGTACCGGGGGCGACGCAAAGATCCGCCCGTTCTCGATCTTCTGGAAGCATCTCGACGTGCTCGGCACCTCGATGGGAAGCCCCTCGGACTTCGAAGCGATGCTGCGCTTGTTCGAAGGCGGCCTCAAGCCGGTCGTAGATCGCGTCTATCCGATGGATGAGGTCGTGGCGGCTGCCGAACGCGTGCTTGCGGGCGACCAGATGGGGAAAGTCGTTCTCGCGATCGCCTAGCGCAGGGCGTATTCTTCGATGGCCGAGCTTGCTTCGTCGTAGCCGAGCTCCGCATTCGCAACCGCGCGGCTTGCCGGATCCGCAATTTTCGAGAGATCGGGTTCGAGAATGGCGCGTTCGTCCGCCGTTGCGGCGCGTTCGAGCGCGCGGTGGGAAATGCGCCCTTCGCGTTCGAGCGCGATCAAATACGCGAGCACCTGACGCGAGGCCGCGGGCCAGAGCACCCGCGAAACGCCGGCGTAGATGATCTTGACGAGCGCCGGAATCGTTTGCGGCCCGCTTTCGAGCGCATCGAGGACTTCGCGTTCGCGCGACTTGCGGTGCGCGATGTACGCATCGAGTTTGGCGAGCGGATCGCCGACGCGTTCGCCGTGGCCTCCGAGGATCGCGCTCGCGCCGGAAAAATCGCGCCGCAACCGGTCGAGCGTTGCTTGGTAGGCGCGCATGTCGCCCCCGGGCGGCGCGATGACGACCGTACCCATGCCGAGCACGACGTCGCCCGTAAAGAGCGTTTTCTCGTCCTCGAGCCAGAACACGACGTGATCGCGCGCGTGGCCCGGCGCTTCTATGACGCGGAGCGCCGTGTCGCCCACGCGCAAGAGATCGCCGTCGGCGAGTTCGCGATCGTGCGGAAAGCGCGCGTCGCGATGCGCATACACCGGCGCACCCGTTCGCGCCGCAAGCGGCGCCGCGCCGGGTGCATGATCGGGGTGTCCGAGCGTGACGGCGATCGCCGTGATCTTCGCATCGAGCGCTTCGGCGGCCGCGCCGATCGCGTCGAGATGCGATTCGATCGGCGGACCGGGATCCACGACGATCGCCGCGCCGCCGCCCGCGTCGATGACGTAGCTGTTCGTGCCGTCGAGCGTCATCGGCGAAGGGTTCGGCGCGCGCACGCGCACGATGCGCGACGCGTTTACCAATTCTCGGTACCTGGGACGAACCGCGGCATTTCGCCGGGGCTGTCGCGGATCGGCACGACCGGAACGATGCGCCGGCTTCGCGCATGCCCGAACAGCGACTCGACGGTGTCGTGCGCCGCGATTCGCTCGAGGTGCGCGCGCGTCGGAAACTGTACGTTCATCTCGCCGTTTTTCGCACGCTCCAACGCCTCGGTGGGTGCGAACCACCGCCCGTCGTGGACCTCGACGGCGTCCGCTTCGGCGGTCTGACCGCGCGGCGCGCGCGCAATGAAGAAGTGCGTGTCGAAGCGGATCGGCTCGAACTCCGGCGTGACCCAGTTCGAATAGTATGCCAGCCGGCGCGCGTCGAGGACGAGATCGCGCCGCTCGAGCAGGTCGGTCAGCAACGCTCCGGCGTTCAAGGCCGCGCGCATCTCACGAAGATCCTCGTCCGAGGGCACGGCCGGGGCACCCCTGCGGTCGGCCGCGATCAGCACCCCCGCCTCTTCGAAGAGTTCGCGCAAGGCCGCGATCGCGAATTCGGGCGCGATGCCGCTCACGTCGCCGAGGAGCCGTTCGCGAGCCGCCGGGCTGCGGTCGGCGTCGTCCACTCTGCCGCCCGGAAAGACATAGGCATCCGGCATGAATCGGCTGCGGCTGCTGCGCCGGGTGAGGTACACGTCCAAGCCGTCGCCTGCCCGCTGCCGGACCAGCATAACGGTCGCGGCGGCTCTCGGAACCCCTGGGGGCGCGCTGACGTTTTCCAACTATGAAATAAGCCGTTCGTCGCGTTCTTTGCGCTCGCCCTGTGCTCGCTCGGCAGCCTCGGGCTCTCCACTACGGTCTCGGCGCAAACGGCGCCCGCGCCCGCTCCGACCCCGGTGGACCTGCCGTCCCTGCCCCCAAACTCGCAGATCGACCCCACCACCCAGGCGATCATCAACGCAGGCGCGGGCATCATTCGCT
>JACRTZ010000199.1 GCA_014304965.1 Vulcanimicrobiota bacterium
CGAGCACGATGTCTTGCGTGTACGACTCGATGTTCAGCAAGTTCATCAAGTTGTTGAGCAGCCCGATCAGCAAGGCGCCGCAAAACGTTCCGATCACGCTGCCGCGGCCGCCCATGAGACTCGTGCCGCCGACGACGACCGCCGCGATGGATTGCAGCTCAGACCCGATGCCGGTATTCGGCGAACCCGATGAGAAGCGCGACATCAGCAAGAGCCCGGCGATCGCCGCGCAGCCGCCGGAAATCACGTACACCATCGTCTTGACGAGACGCACGTTGATGCCGGCGAGCCGAGCCGCCTCTTCGTTGCCGCCGATCGCGAACACGTAACGTCCGAACGGCGTCCGCATCAAGACGGTCGCGAAGATCGCGACCAGCACGATCATCCATAATACGGCGACGGGAATCCCGGGCAACCCGAGCGCGTGCAGCGGCCGCTCGAAAAGAAAGCCCGTTCCCATGCCGTTGAACGCGCTGCTTTCGATTGCGATCGGCCGCCCGTGCGCGAGTTTGAAGGCGAGGCCGCGCGCCATAAGCATCATCGCGAGGGTCGTGATGAAGGGTGGCAGGTTCAGGCGCACGACGGGCAGCGCGTTGATGAAACCGGCCCCGCACCCGACGAGCAACCCGACGCACAGCGTCGCGACGATCAGCGGGAAGCCGCCGAAGTGCATCGAGTTCGCAAACAGCGCCATGACGACGCCCGTCAGCTCGATGAGCGAACCGACGGACAGGTCGATTCCGGCGGTGATGATCACGAACGTTTGACCGATCGCGAGGATCGCGTTGTACGTGATCTGGCGGAGAACGTTGGTTAGATTGCCGGGCGTCAAGAACGTTCCATGCGAGAACACGTTCACGATCGTGACCACGACGATCAGACCGCCGACGAGCGCCGCCGTGCGCACGAGCAAATCGCGCTTCGCTTTCGCGGCGGCTTCGTCCGAGGAACGCTCGACGGCCTGCTTGACGGCGAGCTTGGACTCCGGCATCAGGCGGCCACGCCGGTTGCGACGGCGAGAATTTTGTCCGGCGTCGCGTCCTCTCGTTTGAATTCGGCGCGAATGCGGCCCTCGCGGACGACTAGAATGCGATGCGACATGCCGAGCACTTCGGGCAACTCGCTCGAGACCATCACGATGCCCGCGCCGCGCGCCAGCAGCGCGACCATCAGCGCGTAGATCTCGGCTTTCGCGCCGACGTCGATGCCGCGGGTCGGTTCGTCGAACAAGAACACGTTCGTGCGGCCGATCAGCCATTTGCCGAGCACGACCTTCTGCTGATTTCCGCCGGAGAGATTGCGAACGAGTTGCTCGGCGCTCGGCGTCCGGATGCGCAGTTCCGCGATCTCGTGTGCGGCGATCGCCGTCTCCGCTTTACGGTCCACGAAGGGACCGCGCGTGTAATCGCCGAGGTGTGCGAGCGTCGTGTTCTCGCGAACGTTCATGCCGAGAACGAGGCCTTGGCCCTTGCGGTCTTCGGTCATGAGCGCGATCCCGGCCGCGATCGCGGAATGCGGGCCGCGGATCACCACCGGCTTTCCTCCGACCTCGACGCGGCCGCTCGTCGGAACGTCGGCGCCCGCAATGGCGCGGACGATTTCCGTGCGGCCCGCACCGACCAGCCCCGCGAGTCCCACGACCTCGCCGGCCCGAACCTCCAAATCAATGCCCCGCGGACCGGCCGGCGAATCGAGGCCCGCGACGCGCAAAACGACGGGCGCCTCCGGCGCAACCGGCGGTAGATCGGGGAAGTGCGCGTCGAGATCCCGGCCTACCATCAAGCGGATCAGGTCGGCTTGCGGCATGTCGGCGGCTCGGCGCGTTTCGATCGTGCGCCCGTCGCGCAGCACCGTGATCCGGTCGGCGATGCGCGGCAGTTCTTCGAGCCGGTGCGAAATGTACACGAACGCGACGCCTTGCGCTTTGAGTTTTCCGATCAACGCGAACAGCGCATCTATTTCGCGCTCCGTCAAGGAAGCCGTCGGCTCGTCCATCACGATGAGGCGCGCGCGGTGCGCGAGCGCCTTGCAGATTTCGACCATCTGCTGCTCGGCGACGGACAGGCGCCGCGCCGGCCGGTCGAGCGGCAAGATAATGCCGAGTTCCGCCATCACGCCCGCCACGCGGCGCGCTGCTTCAGCGCGGTCGAGGAACGGTCCGTTCGCCGGTTCGTGGCCGAGCACGATATTTTCGACGACGCCCAGATCGGGAACGAGATTGAACTCCTGATAAATCATCGCGATGCCAAGCGTTTCGGCGGCGCGCGGGCCGTCGATCCGCGCGACCTCGCCGTCCACCTCGATCGTACCGGCATCTGCGCGATCCGCGCCGGCGAGAATCTTCATGAGCGTGGATTTTCCCGCGCCGTTCTCCCCGACCAGCGCGTGCACTTCGCCGCGCACGACGTCGAGCGCGACGCCGTCGAGCGCGCGCACGCCCGGAAACGTCTTGACGATGCCGCGCATCCGCAGAAGCGGTGCCGCCGCTAGCGACTCAGACGTGAGGAACCTCCCGCAGATCGGGCTTTTTCTGCGGCTCGCCCCGCGCGCAGACGTGCTGGTCGGCTTCGAACGACCAGCCACCGGCCTTGCGGTACTCGGCAAAATATCGCAGGGTGGGACCGATGCCGTAATCTTTCCAGACTTTGCCGGCCGCCCAATAAAAGCGCGCCTTCTGCGCGTGCAAGGTCACTTCGATGCGCTGCACGACCCCGGCATCTTGCTCGTCGTCGGTCGGACGCGGCGCCCGGACCGACCGGCGCAGTTCGCTGAGTTCGACGTACGAGTATGTGCCGAGCGCGTAGGGACAGGCGGCGTACCAGCGATTGCCGCGCTGCGTGAACTCGCGCTCGACGCTGGCGACCGCAAATTGCGCGAGTTGCGACAGGCGGGGACTAAGCGGTGGCTGCTTGTCGCGAACGACGGCTTGAGCCGGAACGCTCGCACACGACAGAACGAACGCGGCAGCAACGACGATCGTTCGTGGCTGCCGCACGAGACGGCCTATTTCGCGTCGGCTTTGGTAAACGTGCCGACGTTGACCGAAATCTTTGCCGGGGGCTTGTTGCCGCCAAAGTATCCGGCGATCGCCGCGATCGTCTTGCTGCCGATCTGATCGGGATGCTGGATCGCATCGCCGTACATCGAGCCGCTCTTGATTGCCGCACGTGCCTCCGGCGTTGCGTCGTAACCGACCACGGCAATCTTGCCGGTCATTCCGGCGGCATCGATCGCCTTGGCGGCGCCGAGCGCGGAATCGTCGTTGATCCCGAAGACCCCCTTGAGATCTTTGTGTGATTGCAACAGATCTTCCATGACGGAGTTCGCCTTGGCGCGTTCGCCGCCGCCTGCGATGTCGGCGACGATCTTCACCGCGGGACAGCCGCTTGCAAGCGCGGCCTTGAAGCCCTTGACGCGGTCTTGAACGCTCGTCACCTCCGGCTCGTCGATGATCGCGACGCTGCCGCTCTTAACCGCCGCGCACATCAACTTGCCGGCTTGGCCGCCGCCCTGCACGTTGTCGCTCGCGACGTGGGCCACGACCTGACCCTGCTTCGATCCGTTGGCGATGTCGGCTGTGAACACCGGAATGCCGGCCTTGTTCGCTTCCGCGATTGCCGCGCCGATGGCTTGCGAGTCGTACGGCGTCAGCACGATGGCGGCAACCTTTTGCGAGATGAAATCTTCGACTTGGCTCTGCTGCTTCGCGTTATCGCGGCTCGCGTCAACGACCGTCACCGTGAAACCGTCTTTAGCGGCTTCGGACTTCATGCCGGCTTCCATGTCTTGGTAAAACTGGGCTTCACGATTTTGGATCGAGACGCCGATCGTTTTGCTCCCCGGCGCGGCGGGGGCACCGCTCGCCGTCGTGACCGTCGTATTGTTGGTCGTTTCGCTCTTCGTGCAGGCGCCCAGCGTGCACGCCAGCGTCACGAGTATCGCGGTCGAACGAAGTATCATCGCTTTTCCTCCAAAATCGGCACGGCGCGCGTCCGTCGCCCTCATGCGCGAACTCTTTCGCCGAGCCCTGCGAAAGCGCGCTCGAGGTCGCGCACGATATCCTCGGGATGCTCGATGCCCACGGAGATGCGCACGGTTCCGTCGGTCACGCCAAGCTCGCGACGCGCGTCTTCGGGCAGCATGCGATGCGAGCTGACCGCGGGATAGGAAGCGGTCGTCGCGACTTCGCCGAGGCTGTGCACGATCGCAATCGTTTGCAGCCCACGCAAGAAACGGTCCACGTCGCGCCGGCCGCCACGCAGATCGAAGGCGATCATGCCGCCGGTGCCGCTCGGGTACAAGCGTTTCGCGAGCGCGTGTTGCGGGTGATCGGGCCGCGACGGGTGATGAACGCGCTCGACGTCGTCGCGGCCGCTCAGGTACGTCGCGACGGCGACGGCGTTGGACGAATGACGTAGCATGCGCAAGCCGAGCGTTCGTAAGCCGCGCACGGCGAGCCAAGCCTCGAAGTGCGGGATCGTTCCGCCCTTTCGCGTGAGCAGATCGCGCGCGCCGCGCACGAGGTTCGCTTTGCCCGCGATCAGACCGGCGCCGACGTCGCCGTGACCGCCGAGATACTTCCCGACGCTATGCACGACGAGATCCGCGCCGTGCTCGACCGGGCGAAAGAGCATCGGCGTCGCAAAGGTCGCATCCACGATGACGACTGCGCCCGCTTCGTGACCGAGCGCCGCTAACGCCGGCAAGTCCGCGACGTGTATAAGCGGATTGGTCAGCGCCTCGAGATAGAGCACGGCCGGCCGCGTGCGTTCGAGGGCAGTTCGCACGGCGGCGAGGTCTTGCTGGTCCACGTACTCGACCGCGCAGCCGGAGCCTCGGTAGTCGTGCTCGAGCAGGGAGTAGGTGCCCCCATAACATTCCGCCGTCGCCAGAATAGAGCGGCGTTTGCCGGCGAGTGCACTCCCTAAGGCGGCATCGATTGCGGACATGCCGGCGCTGGCGGCCGCGGCTTCCTCAGCGCCCTCGAGTTCGGTCATCGCCGCCTCGAATTGTGAGCCGTTTGGGCCCCCGTAGCGGCCGTAAATCTTGCCGGCTCGAGCGCCGCCGTAGACCGCTTCGACATCGTCGAGGTCGGAAAATTCGTATGACGAGGCCTGGAACAGGGCCGGGCTGGAGGCCGGATTGGCCGGAATTTGGAGCTTCCCGGCGTGAACGGCGGCGGTTTCGGGGCGCTCTTCTCGCTGCTTCATAGTCTTAAGGGGTTTATCCACATTTGCCCGCGCCGCGCCTGTGCAACGTGTGGAGAGCCGAGCCTAGACGCTTTTGGCTCGCGGCGTGATCTGTTCCCGAGGGTTCGTTTTGCTCGCTCTTGCCCATTCGGCCGCGATGCACGGCATCGACGGCTACGTCGTCCGCGTCGAAGCAGACTCGGCGCCCGGCACGCCCGCGCTTGCGATCATCGGACTCCCCGACCGCGCGCTGAGCGAATCGCGCGAGCGCATCCGCGCCGCGATTCATAATTCCGGACTCGCTTTTCCGGCCGGGAAAATCCTGATCAACCTTGCGCCCGCGCACATCCGCAAAGAAGGACCAGGCTTCGATTTGGCGCTTGCCCTCGCACTGCTCGCCATTGACGAGCAAGTGGACCGGCAAGCGACGCAAGGGTTTATCGCGCTCGGAGAACTGGCGCTCGACGGCGCGTTGCGCGGCGTGCGCGGCATCTTGCCGATGGTCATCGCGGCGCGCAGCGCCGGCATCGAGCGGCTGATCGTGCCGAAAGCGAACGCTCGCGAAGCTGCCCTCGTCGGCGGCCTCGAGTTGTACGCGGCCGACTCGCTGCTCGACGCGGTTGCGGTCGTGCAAGGTCACGGAGCGAAATTCCGGTTCACCGACGCTCCCCCCGAATACCGCGCCGCGCCCGAAGCACTCGGAGACTTCGCCGACGTGCGCGGGCAGCGCCCCGCAAAACGCGCACTCGAGATCGCTGCGGCCGGCGGTCACAACCTTCTTCTCGTCGGGCCGCCGGGCTGCGGAAAAACGATGCTTGCGCGCCGTCTGCCTTCGATCTTGCCGGCTATGAACTCCGACGAAGCCCTCGAGGTCACGAAGATCTACAGCGTCGCGGGTTTGCTCGGAAACAACGGCGCCATCGTCGGCGCGCGTCCCTTTCGCGCGCCGCACCACACGACCAGCCGCATTGCGTTATGCGGGGGCGGCACGACGCCGCGGCCCGGCGAAATTTCGCTGGCGCAGCACGGCGTGCTGTTTCTCGATGAGCTCCCCGAGTTTGCGCGAGACGTGCTCGAGATCATGCGTCAACCGATCGAAGAGGGCACGATTACGATCGCGCGCGCGGCCGGAACGTTTACGTATCCCGCGCGCTTCGCGCTCGTCGCTTCGATGAATCCGTGCCCGTGCGGATTCCGCGGTACGCGTTCGAGCGATTGCCGTTGCGACGACGCGGCCGTTGCCAAGTACGTTGCAAAACTTTCGGGCCCGCTCCTCGACCGAATCGATCTGCATGTCGACGTCACGCGCGTCCCGTTCGACGAGATCGTGGCGCGCGTGCCCGGCGAAGCCTCGACCGCCATCCGTGCTCGCGTCGAGCGAGCCCGAGCGACCCAACGCGCGCGCTATGCCGTAAGCGCCGCGCACACGAACGCTGCCGCCGACGAAGGCGGATTGCGCGAGCACGCGGCGCTTAGCGCGGACGCCGCCGGGCTTCTGCGCCAGGCCGCCGCGCGCGGCAACCTGTCGGCCCGCGCGCTGGATCGCATCACCCGCGTCGCGCGCACCATCGCCGATCTCGCCGGATCGCCCGCGATCGCGAGCGCCCACGTCGCCGAAGCGATCTGCTACCGATCGCTCGAACGCAAAGGCCTTGCGGCTTAGGACACAGCTTCTTAGCCGAGCGCGCCGGGCGACTGGCGCACGTTCGCAGCCTTTATCATCGCGTTGTTCACCGAAATGTACAGCTTTCCGATCACGCTTTTCTTGTTGTCGGGATCGCTGCAGTCGCGATATCCGTCCGTAACTGTCTCCCCAGAGAAGCGCTTTCTACACAGCGTAGTATTGGCGTTAGCAGTGGTGGGACTCGAGATACGGCAGATTCGTCATGAAAACCGAGTGGCTCGCGAAAACGAGGAGGAGTGTCGCAATGGAAACCAGCGCCGGCAGCGAGCGCTTCCACAAGTGCACGGGCGCGTCTTGATCCAGGATTTGGGCGCGGCCACTCATGCCGGCGTTGCTCGTGCAGATAGCACCGTGCGCCGAGTCGCGTCGCCGCGAACATCGTCTCAGAAGCTCTAGATAGCAGCCCCGATCCCGAGTCTGTTCGATGACCAAACTGTCGACGATTCGTTCGCGGCGAAGATGAAGGGCTGTCTCGATGGCCCCAAACCCCGGCAAAACGAGGCCGGCAAAAAGCAAATGCCATGCAATACTACGCCACGGATCGCGGCGACTTATGTGGATTGCCTCGTGCATGGCCACGACCGACAGTTCTTGTGAGTCCAGGCGCTCGACGAAGCCGGCCGAAATGAAGACCGACGGGCCAAAAACCGTCGCAAAACAAAATCGGTGAGCAGTATCGATGTACCGAAGCCGTATATCCACGCCCCGTTCGCGCGCCTCGGCAAGAACAATCGCTGCTAACTCAGCGGGCGGGAGTTTTTCAAAAAATAGCAGAACATCGATGCTCTTCTGTAGCCGCATGAAGCGATACGTCGCCGCGCTCACGGAAACCGCCGCGAGGCCGAGCACGACAAGCACGAGTCGCTCGTGAAGCCAAATAAGCGCGTGATAGGTTGGGTCCATGACGTTGACCCAACATAGGCGCCCCGCGAGCACGCCCAAGGGGAGAAAGAAGATGAGCGGCCAGAGAGTGCGGGCCCACGCAATCGCCCTAACGACGACGACGTTCCTTCAACGCCCGCTCGAGTTCTTCGCGGGCGAGTTCGTCACCTGAAACAAGATCGGCGAAGCCGTGGATTGCGGCTGCCCGATGCGACTCCATGAGGCCCAGTAAAACGCTTTGCACGGCGGCATGCGTGAAATTCTCGCGGCTCAAGACAACTGCGTACCTGGGATCGCCACGAGTAGATTTCCGAAGGAAGCCCTTCTTTACCAAGCGCGTCAGTTCGGTGTGAATCGTCGTATAGGCAACGCCGTCCACGCTGCTGAGCGCGGCATGAAGATCGCCCGGGCGTTGGGGGCCGTTCTCCCATAAGTATTCCATGATCGAGCTCTGCCGGTGACCGAGGATCTGTTCGAGTCCACGCTCTCCGGCGCGAAAAGGCTGACGATCGATCGACCTCCGTCCCTTACTTGACATTGATGACCTCCGTAAGCCCTCCGGCACCGTCGACCTCTGCCCCGTCGTTGGTAATATGGTGATTGAGGTGGCAGTGAAGCAGCCAGCGTCCGGGGCGGCGCGCGGTCCAAATCACGTCGTAGCGATCACCGGGCGCGATCTGCACGGTGTCCTTCAATAATTGGGCGCTCGCCGGTACTGGATTTCCGTCGGTGGCCACGATGCGGAAGGGTCCCCCATGGATATGCATCGGGTGTACGAATCCGCTGCTCGTGCCGATGAAACGAACCAGTAACTTTTGGCCCACCCTCATATCGATCGCTTCGGTCGATGGGTACGCCTTCCCATTGATGGTGAAGAAGTTCGGCATCAGACCCTCCATCGGCATGGAAGGGTAGGTCTCGCCTTTGCGCACCGTCCACTCGCCGAGTTGGACGGTCACTTCTTTATCATATTCGGCCTGTCGTCCAGGCGGATCGATGATGAGCGCTCCGTACAACCCTAAAGCCTGTTGCCGGTCCGCATTCGCGTGAGAATGGTAAAAATACGTTCCCGCTTGTGCGGCAGTGAACTCGTAGGTAAAGGTTTCATTCGGCATGACGGCTCGTTGTGTCACCCCGGCGACGCCGTCCATAGAATTCGAGACGATAAGGCCGTGCCAGTGGACGCTCGTCGGTTCCGGCAAATGGTTCGTAACGACGATGCGTATGCGATCGCCTTGAGCGATCCGGATGGTGGGTCCCGGCACTTGACCGTTGTAAGCGTAGGCCGCGACGGTAGTCCCCGGAAGTATGTGCCAACGTACCAATCCCGCCTCGAGACGGAAAACTTTTACGCCGCGGTCAATCTCGGGTCGCAGAACCTGCGCCCCCCGCTCACCGGAAGCCGCAGAACGGTGCACCGAGGTCGAGTCGACCGCCGCCATCCCGCTCATCTGCGCGGCAGTCTCCTGGCCTGACATGACCATGCCCGCAGGCATGCTTCGGGAACTCAATGCGGTCGTCGACCCTGGTTGACCTCGCATCGCAAAATCACCGTACTGACCCGCCACGGTCACACCGGCTACGAGCATCAAGACGCTCAGCAGCGTGACGGCCACAATCTCAGGAATCGAGACGCGTCGTTTGACGTCCATGTCCTTCATGCGTGCGACGAGGCGCGAGCCTTCCTCCGGGGGGTGACGTGAGTCAGAGGCGAGCCCCCCGCGCCCAGAGCTCGCTCAGTTCCCATTCCGTGCTTGAGGCCGGCCCATACAAGCCAAACGTTCAGCGGGTATGCGACAATGCCGGCCACGATCGTTGCAAGCGACATGATGCCCCAAAACCGCAACGTGGTCGGTTCCATTGCGGCCATGTCCCGCGTCATCAGGATTACCATCACGGCGATCATCGCGCCCATCATGGCGTTCATCGAGATCCATTCGGGAAGGACGGTCTTGCGGACGGCGCCGAGGTAAGAACCACCCATCATGTCCTTCATAAAGAGCGCCTGAAAGATCAGCAACCCAAAAGCGAAGCCGAGCGCGTATTCGGAGATGCTCTCGGCCCACATGGGAAATCCGAGAAAGCCCGTGATGGCGGCGGCGGCGATGATCCCGGTCGCATCGCCGGCGAGACAGTGAATGGTCGAGCCGACCGCCTGCTTCCAGAGCGGCTTGATAAAATCTTCATGGGTCCCTGGGCTCGGTTCCTTACACGAAAGGATGTAGAGAATAAGGCCGATCGGTCCCGTATATAGCGTCACGAGAATCCAGCCGTACTTCATGACTTTCATCTCGGGGTTGTACGTGAAGGCATCCCACGCGACGTAGGCGACCGAAACCAAGACCGCTGCAAACCACAGCAGCAACAGGACGTCTGGTGCCGTCACAACTCAGGCCCTCATCGATGGTGTTGACGGTTTACTACGGCGCGTAGTACCATCCCTGCACGATACTCGTTCTCAGGTGATAGATGGTTTTTGCTAATTTCGCGTTGCGGCATGCGCGCGGCCTCTTCGTGACGTTGGCGGTATTCGTCGTCTTAGGTTTGTCGTCGATCTCGTCGCTCCCCATGTCGATCTATCCAAGGGTCGGATTCGCGCGCGTCGTCGTGGTCGCGCAGAACGGCGAGATGCCGCCCGCGCAGGTCCAGCAAAATATCACCAAGCACCTCGAGCAACCGCTCTCCACTATTCCGGGCGCTCAGCTGATTCAAGGAAATTCGGCGCAGGGAGCGGCGCAGATCTCGATCACTTTCGATCCCAAGATCGACGTAAATACCGATTTACAACGTGTCAATGCGGTCCTTGCCCAGCATCGCGAGGACCTCGCCCCCGGCACCGTGACCGAAGCGCAGATCGTCAATCCGAATATCTTTCCCGTACTCGGCTACACCGTGATCGTGCCGGGAAAATCGCTAGCGGAAACGCGCACCCTGGCAGAATACTCGATCAAGCCTACGCTGACAGGGGTCAAAGGCGTCGCGCAAGTCCGGACGGTCGGCGGCCGGCAAAAAGAATATTGGGTATCGGTCGATCCGCGGCAGGCGGCGTCGCTGAAGCTGAGCCTGGACAAGTTGATCGACGCTATTGCGAAAAGTAATCAAGTAACTTCCGTCGGGCACTACAACGCTTTCGCGCAACGGCAAATCGTTCTCGTGAGCGGCGCACCAATATCGACGTCGGACGTCTCCGGAATCGTCGTCGACACGCGCAACGGCGTGCCGATCACCGTCGGCGACGTGGCAACCGTGCACGAAGCGCTGGAGCCGAAGACATCGCTCGTGTCCGCTCAAGGCAAGGACGCGGTCATTCTCAACGTCTACGCGCAGCCCGGCGGCAATGTCGTTCAAGTTTATCACGACGTCGACGCCGTCTTGCAAAAGGCTGCGGCGGCGCTGGGCGCGGGGACGCTAATCAAGCCGTACTGGAATCAAGCCATTCTCGTCGAGGACGCCGTCAAGAACCTGCGCGATGCGATTCTCATCGGAGCCATCCTGTCGATCCTCGTCATGTGGTTTTTTCTCGGCTCGATTCGAAGTACGCTCGTCGCCGCAAGCGTCATCCCGCTGACCATGGCGATCGCCTTCTTCTTTATGAAACTCTTCGATCAGGGCCTCAATCTCATGACGCTGGGCGCCTTGGCGATCGGCGTAGGCCTCGTGATCGTGGATGCGATTTTTGTCGTCGAAAACATTTGGCGCCATCTCCAAGAGGGCGAAGATCGGGTGACCGCCGTGCGAAAGGCGATGGCGGAAATCGCCGTTCCGATGATCGGCTCGACCATAACGACGATCGTCGTCTTTGCGCCGATGGCGCTGCTCTCGGGCGTCACGGGTGCGTTCTTCATCGCGCTGTCGATCACGCTCACGATCGCCCTCGCCCTCTCGCTGTTTTTCGCGCTGTACATTACACCGCTCTTGAGCGCGTATATTTTGCGGCCCGCTCCCGCCGGCGTCCCTTCGAAGCGTTTACTCGGTCAGCGCACGATGAATTGGCTGCTGTCGAAATACGAACCGGCACTAGTATGGATCATTCGTCGCCGCAACGTAGCCTATGCGATTTCCGGCGCCATCATGCTGTTCACGTTTCTCGTGGCGCGAAGCTTAGGAACCGACTTCATGCCGGAGATGGATGAGGGTGCCTTCGAATTCAACTTCACGATGCCGGCCGGCACGTCGCTCGAAGAAACCGACCGCGCGCTAAAACAAGTTGAAACGACGATCGCCGCCAATCCGAACGTCCTCAGTTACGGACGCCTTACGGGCCTCGATCCCTCCGGCTTCTTTCCGGCGCCTCCGAATGCCGGGAACGTTCGCGCGACATTGCTCGAGCGGGACAAGCGCAAGGACAGTATCGACACGGTATTCGACGACATTCGAAGGAAGGTTTCAGAACGGGTTCCGATCCTCAAGTTCACGATTACGCAAATCCTTCAAGATCTGTTGAACGACTTGTCGAACGCGCCCTCGACCATCGAAATCAAGATCCTGGGCGGCGATCAGGCGACCCTCATGAAGCTGGCCGATCAGGTCGACGATCGGATGAAAAAGGTTTCAGGAGTGGTTGACGATTTCAACGGAATCGTTTACTCGAATCCGAACACGCTCGTTCGCCTAAGGCCACTGGCCGGAAGCCGGGCGGGTTTCTCGACCGATTCATTTACGACGGCGGTACAGGGTGGACTGAACGGCGCGATCGCGACGACCCTCCCGACGTTGCCTGCGCCGATGCCCGTCCGCGTCCGCTATAACGTCCCTTGGAATCAGGGTTTGGGAGACCTAGAGACGATGCCCCTTGTCGCGCCAAACGGAAGCTCGTACAGCCTGGGTGCGCTCGCCGACGTCCGGTCGCTGGGATTTACGACGGAATTGAACGAGGAGAATCTCCAGCAAGTGGTGCGGGTGACCGCCAACGTGAGCGACCGCGACTTAGGAAGCACGATTGCCGACATTCAAAAAGCACTTACCGACGTACAGCTGCCGCCCGGCTATCGCATCACCTACGGCGGCCGTTTCGCATTGCAGCAGCAATCGTTCAAGGAGTTCGGGACGGCGATCGGTATCGCAATTCTCTTGGTGTTCGTGACGATGGTGTTTGAGTTCCGAAATTTCAGAATCCCGCTCGTGATCATATCGAGCGTTCCCCTATCGCTATTCGGCGTGGCAATCGCGCTGAAAGTCACGCACATTCCGCTGAACGTCTCATCTTTTATGGGGTTGATACTGCTCGTCGGCGGCGTCGTAAAAAACGGGATCCTGCTCTTCGACGAGGTCGAAAAGCTTCGGCATGAAGGGCTGAGCATTGAAGAGCAGATGCTTGCCGCAGGTCGCAGGCGCATGCGTCCGATCATCATGACGACGCTCACGTCGCTGCTCGGCGTCGTTCCGCTAGCCGTGGGGTTGGGCGCCGGTAGCGAAATGCAAAAACCGCTCGCCGTCGCGACAATCGGCGGACTCGTGTTCTCGACGTTCTTCACCTTGCTGCTGATGCCGGCGTTTTATGCATCGATCAGAGCGGGATCGCATTTCGACTTGGAAGATGGGCCGCACGCTCCGACGTCGCCCGCGACACCGCGACTGGAGGTGGCCCGGTGAATCGCTTTGCGCTCGTCGTTCTTCTTGCGATCAACTTTTCGCCCCAGTCTGCCGTCGCGCAGCCTGCTCCGGTATTCAGCCTGACCGAAGCCATAGCCGAGGCCGAATCAAAAAATCCCGACATCGTCGCCGCGCAGCGAGCCATCGACATCGACCGCGCGCGGTTGCAACAAGCCGCCCAGCCGCCGTTGCAGCTTCAGGCCGGACCATCGGTCGGTCTCGACGTTCCCGGCGGAGTGGGAACCGTTCAAACGATAAGCGCCGCCGTCTTTCAGCAGTTTACGGCGTCCGGTTCGCTCCCTGCGGCTCGCAGTGTGGCCTCTGCCGGAATAGTCATCGCAAGCGCCCTGCTGCAGGCTACGCGGCGCGACGTTCAACGCCGCGTCATCAATACGTACTACGCGCTCGCAAGCTCGCAGGCGCAAGTGGTCGCCGCTCGACAAAACGTTGCGACGGGAGAAGAACTTCTCCGAAGCGCCGAGTTGCGCAAACGTGCCGGGGCCGTCGGTCAGTTTGAAGTGCTCCGAGCAAACGTCGAACTCCGCCGCTCGCAGACGGATCTGTTGCGCGCAGAGGCTGCGGAGCGCGTGGAATCCATCCGATTAAGCGCGCTGATCGGACGGGCCGACAACCTGCGCTCTCAACCGGTGGCCGTCAAAATAGTTCCTTTCCCAGAAAGTGACGAACGCTCGCTGTTCGATCGAGCCGCTGCGATAGATCCCACCGTCGCGCAACTCCGGGCGACCGTCGATCAGGCGGAAGCCCGCGCTCGACTAGCGCAAGCGCAGCGCGCTCCCTCTATCGGGATAAATGCGGGCTTTCAAATCCTGCGAGCACCCATAAACGGCCGGACTTCATTTGGACCCACAGCAGGGCTCGCCCTGACCGTCCCACTTTTTGACTACGGCACGATCAAGGGCGCCGTCCGCGAGGCTCAGGCCGCGAGCGCCTATGCGCGGGCTCAGCTCGACAGCCGGATCGTTCAGGTTCGCACCGAGATCGCGCAGGCCGTCGCCGACGTGCAGTCGGCCCGCGTGCGCCAATCATTTACCGCCGCATCGCTGCAACAGGCTGAGGAAAGCCTGCGAGTGGCGCAGTTCGGCTATCGCCAGGGCGCGCTTGGAACGTTGGACGTATTGGCCGCCCGCAATGCACTTTCGAATGCGCGGGCCGATTCCGATCAAGCGCTCGCAGATCTGGCCGCGTCCATCGCGCGACTGCAACTCAACGTCGGAGAACCTATCACGCAATGAAACGTGGACTTGTCCTCTTCGCCGTGCTCGCGGCGCTGCTTTCGGCCTGCGCCAAACCGGCTACGGTCGCGACCGAAGCCAAACCCGCGGCGGGCGTCGTCGAACGTCCGGGCGTTCCGGTCAAATTTGCGGTTCTGAAGCGCCAAACGATTTCCGGCACGATCGTAGCGCCGGGCAGCGTTAT
The DNA here is from genome assembly GCA_014304965.1 of Vulcanimicrobiota bacterium. Taxonomy (GTDB): domain Bacteria; phylum Vulcanimicrobiota; class Vulcanimicrobiia; order Vulcanimicrobiales; family Vulcanimicrobiaceae; genus Cryoxeromicrobium; species Cryoxeromicrobium davisii. Next base: position 14,785 of record JACRTZ010000199.1, read on the forward strand.
CTCAGACGGCGGCGCCCAGGCCAATCTGTCCTTTCCCACTGAGGGCCAAATCGCCGGCGTCAACGTCAACGTCGGGGACCGCGTCGGGGCTGGGGAAGTTCTTGCATCGTTAGACCGCCGCACCGCGCAAAGCGTCATCGAGCAGGCTCAGGCCGACGTTACCGCCGCCGCGGCCGCCCTGGCACGAGCCCAAGCCGGTGCCCGACCTCAAGAATTTCAATCCAACAGCGCGCTCGTAACCGGAGCGAAGGCGAAAGTGGATACGACGCGCGCTGAATTACAGCGTCAGGAATCCCTCGCAAGCGCGGGCATCGCCTCGCGCCGCGACGTCGAGCAAGCGCGGGCAGCCTATGGCGACGCACTCGCCGATTTGCGTTCGAAGGAAGCTCAAGGCTCTCTCCTGCGCGCCGGGCCCCGCACCCAAGACGTCGATATCGCTCGCGCGCAAGTACTACAAGCACAAGCCGCGCTTTTGAGCGCACGGACGAAGGCCTCGCTGCTCACCATCGTCGCGCCTTTCGGCGGAACGATCACGGCTCGACTCAGGAATCCCGGCGAAAGTGTTGACCGAACGACGCCGGTGCTGACTATGGTGAATCCCGAGAAGTCTCTTGTGGAAGTACAATTGAGCGAAGATCAAGCCGGGTCGGTTCGCGTCGGGGATCCTGCGATACTGACGCTCAACGGAGCGCAACGCTCCATTTCCGGCAGGGTCGAAACGATCAATGCGGCATTTGGTAGCGACACCCGCACGCTCTCCGCTCGCCTTCGGCCTATCGGCGCTTCGCTGATGCCCGGGGCGTCTGCAACTGCAAAGATCACCGTTGCAAGCGTGCGGAGTGCTTTCGTCGTGCCGGAGTCCGCCATTGTGAAAGATCCCGACTCCGGAAAGCCGCTGGTCTTCCAACCGACGGGCAGCGGAAAATACCGCAAAGTACAAGTTACGATCGCCCTGGAGTCCGGTGGACGGGTCGCGATCACCGGAAACGGCTTGCGTCAGGGGGATCGAGTGGGCATTGAAGGGGCGTACGAATTGCTGCCGTTTGCCGGCGGAACCGGCGGCTGACTATGACGTTCTCTCGCAAATTCGGAGGAAACATGAAAAGCAGCATACTCACAATCGCGCTCGCAGTGGCTTCCGTCTCGGTGAGTCCGCACCTCGCCATCGCGTCACAGGCGAGCGACAATGCGAAAGTGAAAGCGCAACTGGTCGCAAGCGCTCGCGCCTTCGAACGACATGATCTGACGACGCTCGCAAAGGTGTTCGTCAACGATCGTTCGCTTACTATTTATGAAGGCGGCGAAGTCAATACCGGCTGGATCGATTACCGCGACAACCACCTTAAGCCGGAACTCGCGGAAATCAAGTCGGTAAGATACACGTTGTCGAGCATCGTCAGCCATGTTGACGACAATACCGCCTGGGCGACGTTTAACTACCACATCGTGGGCTCGACGGCGAAGCGGAAGTTCGATAGTCGCGGAATCGGGACCGCGGTTCTGCTGAGGGTGAAGGACACGTGGCGTATCGTGCACTGGCACTCGACGAAGGCGCCCAAGCACGGTCACTCGTAGCGCGCCTGCGGGAATCAGTGGGGCGCCTATCCCGCGGGTGCCGCCGGAAGTTTCTGCATTGCGCTCGCGGCAGCGACCCAGACTTTGGCCCTCGCTGCCGATTCGATGAAAATGGCCACGCCAGGGCGCTTGGTCATCAGAGTCTCGTTCAACCCCTCCCAAACAAGGCGTCGAGACTATCGTCGTCACCGTAAGGGACGCGGCAGGCAAACCCGTTACCGGCGCCAAGGCCAAAATCACCTCGACTATGCCGTCGATGTCGACGTCGGGGCCGACCCTAACCGCCCGCGAAATTGAAAGGGCCCCTATTCCGTAAAAAACCAACCTGATTTTGCGACGACGTGGAGATTCGCCGTGAGTGCAACGACGCGTTCAGGGTCAGGCAAAGCGCGGCTCGCTGAAAATGTGAAGTAGCGCTTTTCCGTATCTCTCTGCTTCCGCCATACCGGCAACCCAAGAACGCACGGGCTTCCCGACGGCTACGCTGTCAGGAGCGCGTAGATTCCGACGAGCGCAACGAATGCGCCGCTGACGACCTCGCCGTACCGCTCAAGAGGTCCCAGCGATACCCGTTGCAAGCCGGAAATGGCCAGCGACGAGATGACGACGTATGTCGCCATCGTCGAGACCGCGAAAACGCCGGCCATGATGCCGAGCAGCGGCGGGCCGTATGTCGAGGCCGCGAAGAACGCCGGAATCCCCTCGACCATGGGCGAGGAGCCGAGGATGAGCAAGAGCGCGGTACGACCTGCGACGGCGTGGCCGTGTTCGTGCGTTACTGCCACGGCGTCCTCGGCCGCATGCCAGTCCTCCGCATGGTGCTCGTGCCAGTGGATGTGCTGCGTTGCCTCCACATGGCGGTGAACATGCGCATGGCCCATGTGCGAATGACCATGCTCGTGCCCGGCCCGCAGATCGCGCCAACCGGACCAGCCGATCCACGCGCCGAATCCGATGAGTGCGAGAGCGGAGACGATGTTTACGACGTGTCCGTACTGTGTCGCGAGCGCGGCTCCAACAAGCCAGAGCACGATCCCTAGGAGCAGTGTCGAGGTGACGTGCCCGAAACCGGCAATTGCCGCGGCCCGGGCCGTGCGGGCGACCGACCAGCCCTGTTGGCGGCCAACCACGACGATTGGCGCCCAGTGGTCAGGCACAAGTGTGTGAAGGACACCGACTACGGCGACGGTCACGACGAGAAACGGAGCGGTCACGGGTCGTTCTTTTCCCGCCGTTCGCTTTGTCCTCGGGTTTCGGAAGAGACTAACCGATCCGCCAAGGCGCGATGCAAAGCAACGTGCGACGCTACTGTGCATTGGGGTCGGAGGCGATGAGCGTTTTACGTGACGCTGCAAGGCGAGGCCATCTTTCCGCGCGCGGCCTTGACCGATCGCTCGCGTTGCTCGCACGATCGCCGGCTTGTCCGGTGCTGACGTAATCAACGTTCAGCACGTCGCGGAGGCGATTAGCTACCGGCGCCTCGAGCGCAGAGTACTGGCGGCCTAAGCTAATTTCTCAAGTCACGCGGCACGGCTGATACGTTGCCAAAGAAGCGCGGGCGATCAACCGTTAGACCTGCCCGTCGCAAAGATGTGCCTGCCCTGCTGCGATCCTAGGAATTTCAAACTCATCGCCGCACACTGCGTTTCGCGCATTATTAGGAATGGTGAACGCATATTCGATCGGCGCTCCCCGACGTTTGATTCCATTCACTGCCCTCGATTTTCCGCGATCATCCTCTCGAAGTCGCGCGGCTTTGGAGGAAGATCCGACAGGACGGCTCGGGCAAATTGCGCGGGGTCAGTCTCGCGTAGCGCGGCGTTGAAGCGACGTTCGAACCCTATTGTCGAGCTTGGTTTCCCGCTCAATGACCGGCCGCATGGGCTACCCGAGATATGCGCCGGATAAACCTCGACGTGATCCGGTAACGTGAGGAGCTTCTCGTGCAACGACCGCCAAAGCGTCTGGCCCGCATCATCGCCGCCGAAGTCGGGCCGCCCGACATCACCCACGAACAGCGTATCGCCGGTCAGAACCATCCATGGCTCGGCGGCCCGCGTTCGATCGGTGACGATGAGGGAAATACTCTCTGCCGTGTGCCCTGGGGTGTGTAGAATCTTGGCGATCACATTGCCGAGTGAGATTTCCGCGCAGTCATCGAGTGCCGTGAAGGGGTAATCGAGGGCGGCGCTGCGATGGAAGTAAATCTTCGCGCCGGTATGAGCCGCGAGTTCGCGCTCGCCGGAGCGGTGGTCTGCCTGAACATGCGTCGCAATGATTGCCTCGATGCGCATTCCATATCGTTCGGCGGTTTCCAGATATTGAGCGACCTCGAACTGAGGATCGACGACCGCTGCGCGGCCCTGACCGCCTCAACCGAAGAGATAGGAGGCGCAACCTGTTTCGGCACGCAGAAACTGCCGAAAGATCATGCCGCAATTCCTTTCTCAAACCGAGCCGGCGTGTGTGTCTCACGCATGCGTATTGCGACAACCAAGCCCGAGAAGGCCGTAAGCGCAGCGACGACGCCGATCGCCGACGCGCGTCCGAATGATTGCGCGACAAGCCCGGCGATGAGAGCTCCAAAGGCGTACCCCGAGTCGCGCCAGAGGCGATAGACGCCGACGGCGGAGGCGCGAACTAGTGGCTCGACGACATCGCCAATCGCAGCGAGCAACGTCGGGTACACCATCGCCGTGCCTACGCCGAGTGCAAACGCTGCGAGGATCCAAACTGCGAAGCTTCCTTGGATGAGGAACAAGGCGATCGCAAGCGCCTGCACCCACATGCCGGCGGCAATGAGCCACTTTCTGCCAACGCGGTCGGACAACGCGCCCGTTCCCAGTTGGAATATTCCCCACGTCGCCGGATAGACTGCGGCAAGAATGGCAATCCGCCCGACTTCGAGCCCGGAAAATGCAAAGTACAGCGGCAGAATTCCCCAGACCAGACCGTCGTTGAGGTTGTTGACGAGACCCGCCTGACTCACCGACGAGAGCGTCCGATCTCGCCACGAGACTTGTGCGAAGAGTCGACCGAAATCGCCCTTCTTTGGAGTCGACGTAGATGCTGCCGCGCCGGCCTCAAAACGCGCGTGCCCATGCGTCTCGCGGACAAAGAAAATGCTCAGAAACAGCGCGATGACGACGCTGCCTATCCCGAGCGCAAACGGCAACGGGCGAAGCCCGTACGCTTGCGCGATGGCGCCCGATGCATAAGCAGCAACCCCGACCGCGAGATAGCCGGCAAACTCGTTGAGCCCCATCGCGAGCCCACGTTGACGTGGCCCGACCAGGTCGATCTTCATGATGACCGTCATGGACCAACACAAACCTTGATTGATCCCGAGCAAGACGTTGGCGACTGTC
>JACRTZ010000115.1 GCA_014304965.1 Vulcanimicrobiota bacterium
CGCCGTCATGTAGGCGCGCTCGATGAAACGGCCGACCATCAGAAAGTTCCAGCCGTCGCCATGCGTGAGGGTCGCGTCGCTCATGCCGGCAAAGGCCTGCATCGAATCGCGCACGCGCCGTAAGAATTTGGAGGGCCCCTCGCGCAACACTCCGCGCAGCGTCTGCGAGCCGACGTGCAGATACAGCACGTTGATGACCTCCCACACTTCGGAGGTCAATTCGGAGCGGATGCTCAGCGCGTTCGCGCGCGCCACCTGCACGGCCGAGACGATCGAGGTCGGATTGGCCGGATCGAACGCGCAGAACTCGAGGCTTTCGGCGGCGGCCTTTCCGTTCGGCGAAACCTTCGGGTCGATGCAGAATCCCGCGCAACGCATGACCGAGCCCCACAACGCCTCGGCGCGGCCGTCACGCTGCGAATAGAGGTCCATCGCGCGCGTATAATTTACGTCGAGAATGCGCGCGATCGTCTCCGCCCGTTCTGCGTTGCGCCCGAGCCAATAGAGCGAGTCGGCGACCCGGCTCAGCATGGCATCACGCTTGCAGAATCCAGGTGTCTTTGCTGCCGCCGCCTTGCGAGGAATTCACGACGAGCGAATCTTCCCGAAGGGCGACGCGCGTCAGCGCGGCGGGCGGAACGACGACGTCTCGGCCGTACAGCGCAAACGGGCGCAGGTCCACGCGACGCGCGACCATGCGTCCGTCCACGAGCGTCGGCGATGACGAGAGCTGCACGACCGGCTGCGCGATGAAGTCGCGCGGATTCGCGACGATCTTGTCGCGGAAGCTCGCGCGCTCCTCGGTCGAGGCGAAGGGCCCCATCAGCATGCCGTAGCCGCCCGACGCATTGGTCGTCTTGACGACGAGTTTGTCGAGGTTCGCGAGCACGTGCTGCAATTGCGCGGGCTCCGTACAATCGAACGTCTCGACGTTGTTGAGAATCGGCTCCTCGTCGAGATAGAAGCGGATCATCTCGGGCACGAAGCGATAGATCGCCTTGTCGTCGCCGACGCCGGTCCCGATGGCGTTCGCGAGCGTCACGTTGCCGGCCCGGTAGGCGTTCATGAGGCCCGTTACCCCGAGCGTGGACTCCGGCAAGAAGTAGAGCGGGTCGAGATAGTCGTCGTCCACGCGCCGGTAGATCACGTCCACCCGTTGCAGCCCGCGCGTCGTCTTGAGGTAGACGGCATTATCCACGACCGTCAGATCGCTTGCCTCGACGAGTTCGACCCCCATACGGCGCGCGAGCAGCGCGTGTTCGAAATAGGCCGAGTTGAAGATGCCGGGCGTCAGCACGACGACGGTCGGCTCCAAGTTTCCCGGCGGCGACATATACCGCAGGACGTCGAGCAGGCGCGCGGGATAGTCGTCCACCGGGCAAACCGCGTAATCAGGAAACAAATCCGGGAGTTGCCGTTTGAGGATGTCGCGGTTTTCCAGTACGTACGAAATTCCCGAGGGCGTACGGCAGTTATCCTCGAGCACCAAGAACTCGCCGCGCTCGTCGCGGATCAGGTCGATGCCGGAGACGTGAATGTAGACGTTGCGGTGAACGTTTACGCCGACCATCTCCCGATTGTAATTACGCGACGAATACACCATCGCCGTCGGGATGCGCCCTTCGCGCAGGATGCGCTCGTCGTGATAGACGTCGTACAGGAACGCGTTGATGGCGCGCACGCGCTGGCGCACGCCGCATTCGATGCCGTCCCACTCAGTCGCAGTGATGATGCGTGGTATGACGTCGAACGGGAAGACGCGTTCGGTGCCGGTCGCATCGGCGTACACGGTGAAGGTCACACCGCGTTGAAGCAGCGTCGTATCGATCGCGCGGACCCGCGCGAGAACTTCCTCACGGCCAAGCCGAGCGAGCGTCGCCACCAAGGGCGCGTAGTGCGGCCGCGGGTCGCCCGCCGCATCGTACAACTCGTCATAGTGCGCGCCTGCGGCTTCGTACGGCTGAAGGTCGAGCATTGGGGTGAGGCTTCGCCGTTGGGGCACACTTGGACGTTAGCCACGTGGCCAACGGCGACCCGTGCGAGGAGTCGGCGGACACGATGGCCCATGACTGAGACGGCGCCTCGAACGAAGCGCCGGAGATGCATTGGGGGGAACGGGGTTGAGCAAGGTTCGAGTCCTGGTCGGCACGCGCAAGGGCGCGTTCGTTCTCGAGTCCGACGCCAAGCGCGAAAAATGGGACGTCGGCGGACCGTTTTTTACCGGCTGGGAAATCTATCACGTCAAGGGCTCGCCGCTCGATCCGAACAGACTGTACGCATCGCAAAGCAGCGGCTGGTTCGGCCAGCTGATCCAGCGCTCCGACGACGGCGGCAAAACGTGGCAGCCGATGGGCAACGAGTTCGCGTACGACGGCGTGCCCGGAACGCATCAGTGGTACGACGGCACGCCGCGGCCGTGGGAATTCAAGCGCGTGTGGCCCCTCGAACCGTCGCTGACCGAACCCGACACGGTCTATGCCGGCGTCGAGGACGCCGCGCTGTTCCGCTCGAGCGACGGAGCGGCGACGTGGCATGAGATTTCGGGCTTGCGCAAGCACGGTTCCGGGCCCTCGTGGCAACCGGGCGCGGGCGGCATGTGCCTGCACACCATCATTCAGCACCCGACGGATGCCGCGCGGATGTTCGTTGCGATTTCGGCCGCGGGTGCATTCCGCACCGACGACGGCGGCACGACCTGGCTGCCGATCAATCGCGGTCTCAAGTCCGAGCAGATTCCCGATCCCAACGCCGAAGTCGGGCACTGCGTCCACAACCTTGCGATGCACCCATCGCGCCCGGACGTCCTGTTCATGCAGAAGCATTGGGACGTGATGCGCAGCGACGACGCCGGCGACAACTGGCGCGAGATTAGCGGAAACCTGCCGACCGACTTCGGCTTCCCGATCGACGTGCACGCGCACGAGCCCGAAACGATCTACGTCGTGCCGATCAAGAGCGACATGGAACACATCCCGCCCGACGGAAAATTGCGCGTATATCGCAGCCGCACCGGCGGCAACGAGTGGGAGGCGCTGACGAAGGGCCTGCCGCAGCGCGCCTGCTACATCAACGTCTTGCGCGATGCGATGGCCGTGGACGCGCTCGATTCGTGCGGCGTCTATTTCGGCACGACCGGCGGCCAGGTCTACGCGTCGTCCGATGCGGGCGACAGCTGGGCGCCGATCGTTCGCGACTTGCCCGCCGTGCTCTCGGTCGAAGTCCAGACGCTCGCGTGATTCGGGTCGTCTTGCCGGGCCATCTGCGCGCGCTCGCGCGGGTCGGCGGCGAGGTCGAAGTGACGGTGGAGGGCGCACCGACGCAACGCGCGGTGCTCGATGCGCTCGAAGCCACGTATCCGGTCTTGCGGGGAACGATTCGCGACCACGTGACGCTCAAACGGCGGCCGTTCGTGCGGTTTTTCGCGTGCCGTCAAGATCTCTCGCACGAGCCCCCGGATGCGCCGCTGCCGGCCGATGTCGCGAGCGGCGCGGAACCGTACATGGTCATCGGCGCGATGGCCGGCGGATAAGGAAAGGACGACCGTGGACGAAGACCGTTTCAACCTTTCAGTACGCAGATTTCTCAAAGAGGTCGGCGTTACGTCGCAGCGCGAGATCGAAAAAGCGGTGCGCTCGGCACTCGACGAGGGGCGGCTTGGCGACGTGGGCGAGCTCGATGCGCGCATGACGCTCGAAGTCTCGGGCGTCCAACTCGTGCACGTGGTCGAGGGCCGCATAGATACCGGCGGAGACTAGCCGGCGACCAGCGCGAAACGCGAGCCGCTCTGCACGCCCAACGACGACCTCCTTGCCGTGGAAATGTCGACGGTACCTAACCCATCACGCTTTCCGGCTCATCGAACGCGGGTTCAGCACGTCGTTGATGCCATCGCCGAGCAGACTGAAGCCGAGCACGGCAGCGA
>JACRTZ010000287.1 GCA_014304965.1 Vulcanimicrobiota bacterium
GGGTAGTTGATGAAGAAGTAGATCAGCATGACCGTCAGCAGCAGCGGGAACCACAGTTGCTGGGCGGTCTCGACTCGCGTGCGCACGGTTTCCAACAGGTCGAATACGCCGATGAGTGCGGCTAACGAACTCGACTCCACGATCGCGGTAAACAGGCTCATGAATGGCGGGATCATGCGACGCAGGGCTTGCGGCAAAATGACGCTGCTCATGACTTGGAACCAATTCAGACCGAGCGCGGTCCCGGCTTCGGTCTGACCGCGCGAAATCGAGAAGATCGCTCCGCGCACGATCTCGGTCCCGTTCGCGGCGCCCCACAATCCAAGGGCCACGATGGCGGCAACAACGCTTTGCAATTCTCGAAACTTCGATGGTACGAGATGGATACCGAGTTGCGGCAAACCGAAGAAGACGAAGAACATGAGGACCAGCAGCGGAATCCCGCGCAAGACTTCGACGTATGCGATGATGACCGCGTCGAGAAAACGATTGTGCAGTGCGCGCAAGACGCCCAGGAGAAGGCCGCCGGCAACGGTGATGAGCATCGCGCAGAAACTGATGACCAGCGTGAATTCGAGACCGCGCGTGAGGATGTCGGGGAGCGACGAGAGATACTCGCTCACGGCGCGTACTTCGCCATACGCTGCTCGAGGACGCGCAGGACCGCCGACAAGATGGTCACTGCGACGAGATAGAACACGCCGATCGCGAGGAACAACTCGGCGCTCGAGAGTCGGATCGCGATGATGTCCATCGCCCAGCCCGTGATGTCGAGGACGCCGATGGCGGAAACGAGCGAGGTGTTCTTGAGGAACGAGATCAGATTGTTCCCGAGCGACGGAAGACTGATCCGGAACGCCTGAGGTGCTTTTACGTAGAGAAACTTCTGAAGACCCGATAACCCAAGCGCGCTCGCCGCTTCGTCCTGTCCGGAGTGGACGGCTTGGAGGCCGGCGCGAAGAACCTCGATGGCGATGGCGCCCTGATAGAATACGAGCGCCAACGTTCCGGCTACGACGGCCGGCAGGCGGATGCCGATGACCGGCAACGCGAAATAGAAGAAGAAAATCTGAACGAGCGGCGGCGTGTTCCGGAACCACTCGGTAAACGCCGCCGCGATGATGCGAGCCGGTCGCGAACGCGACGTACGCATCGCGGCGCCGATCCAACCGACGAGCAGCGTGCCGATTAAGCCGACAACGGTGATTTCGAAGGTGAGAAGGGCGCCGCGTTCTAGTTCGGGGAGCGAGTCCCCGACGATCGAGAAATTGAGCGGAGCGGCCGCTAAAAGCTCGATGCGCTTGGCTCCGTTACGGCATGAACCGTGATTCGGCGCCGTAGAGCCACTTGTGATAGGTCTTTTTCAGTACGCCGTTTTTCGTCCACTTGACGACTTCTTTGGTGATGAAGTCGCACGGTGCGCTGTCGCCTTTGCGGCAGGCGGCGCCGATCAACACGTCGCCGTCGTCGTGCGATTGCCCGACGACCTTGAAGCCCGGATTGGAACGTTCGAGTCCGTAGAGCAACGCAGCGTCCTGAACGAAAGCATCCGCGCGGCCTTGCGATACAGCTTGCAGACCTTCGGACGTTTGCGGTAACCGCAAGAGGTTCGCCGTCGGCACTTGCGTCTTCAATGCGGCCTCGCCCGTCGAGCCGGGAACGACGACGACCGTTTTACCGCCGAGGTCCTGCGCGTCGTTGATGCCCTGGGCGCTGCGCTTGACCATGATGCCCCAGCCCGACTTCATGTAGGGCTGGGAAAAATCGATGACTTGCTTGCGAGCGGCGGTGATCGTCACCGTCGACATCAGAAAGTCCACCTTGTTCGTGTTGAGATACTGAAAGCGATTGGCCGAAACGACCGGCACGAATTCGATCGCATCGGCGTTGCCGAGCATGTCCTTGGCGATCATGTGCAAGAGATCGATTTCGATACCGACGTTCTTTCCGTTGTCCAGAAAGCCGAACGGCGGATAGTCGGCCTTGACGCCGACGATCATCTTGCCGCGAGCTTTGATGGCGGCCATGGTGTCTTCGGCCACAACGGGTTGTGGGGCAAGGAGGGCGACCGCCGCGCCGAGCGCGACGATTGCGGAAACGGCACGCGTGCGAGAAAACATATACAAAAGCGCTCCGGGCATCAAACGACTGAAGTTTGCCGGGACTTAACAGGGAGGCGGGCGGTTCCCTTTACGCGCGGCCGACGCGCCCACGCCGTGGCTCGGTCGAATAGAAGCGCAGGGTTGCCGTTCCCGACGCGACCACGACTGCTTCGGCCCGGTCGTAGATCCGGCCATCGATGTCCACCACGAAGCGGCCGGCGTGAAACCCCGCGAGCGTCGCGCGCAGTCCGCGCTCGAATTTATCGAGCGGAGCGCGCGCCCCGAGCGCCTGCCGCACTGCGAGCGTAAGAAGTTGTTCGACGCTGAGCGGCGTCGCGAGCGCGAACGCGCCCGACGCCGTCGCGGCAATCATTCCCACGTCGATAGGCACGGGGATGCGAATCACCCCCGCCGCTTCGTGGCGTTCGTTTCTCGCCCTTTTCGCGAGGCCGCGACACAACGGCGGAGAATCGCAGGGTGATGCAAGATTCGCCGCCGCGACGGCGCAGAGCCGAACCGCCGTCGGACCGGCCGGCCCGAGCATCGGTCCCGCTCGTGCCGATATTGATTGGTGTCGTCGTCGCGGGCTTCGCAATCGGGGCCGGCGTTTCGGTGCTGACGCAACGAGGTCGAACGATCGACAACACGACCGTCGTCCTTGCTTCGCCTGCGCCCGAGGCGACGTCTCGTCCGCAGCGCAAAACCACGCCGGAGCCGACGCTCGTGCCGCTCGCAACTCCGCGTCCGCAGCGAACCGTGGCGCAGGCGATCGGAACGCCGCATCCGTTGCGCCCCGCGGCGACCGTCGTTGCGATGGCGACGTCGGCGATCGTAACGCCGCAACCTGCCCAGCCAAAGGCGAACCCCGTTCGAATCACGGCGCGTCCGGCGATTGCGCCGCGAATCGTTGTGACGGCCGTACCGCAACGCGTCGCAGTCGCATCGACTGCCCGCCCGACGCCGCCGGTGACGCCGCGTCCCCTTGCGACCGCATCGGCCGTCCCCGACGTTCCGGACGACGCAGACTCGGCGTTTGCGCGTTTGAGCGCGGGCGCCGTTCGCACGTACCTGAATGCGCTCGCGCGCGGCGACGACGCGACCGCACAAGCGTTGATCGCGGCACGCCCGAACTCTCACGCCGGCGCGTTGTCGGAAAAAGCGTTTGCCGATTCGAGCATGCGCATCACGGGCCTCGATGCTCACGGTACGCCGGACGACGGAGCGATGGTCAACGTGGATATCACGACGGCGAAAGGAAATTACTTCGCCCGCTTCACGCTGCGCCGCAACAACAACGGGGCCGCCGTCATCGTCGATCACGATTTCATCAAGCCGTGAGTCAGATCTCGATCGAGAATCTGCTTTCGACGGGCGAGCGCGTCCCGCCGCCGGCCGGCGTCGCCGCGTGGGCTTCGATCCGCGATCGCGCTGCGTGGAATGCCGAGCTGACGGCCGACCCGATGGCATTCTGGAAACAATGCGGAGAGCGCCTCGCATGGGAAACGCCGCCGCGCACGACCTTTGCGGGCGAACTCGGCGACGGGCGCTGGTTTTTCGGGGGCCGGCTGAACGCGACGGTTTCGTGTTTGGATCGGCACGTCGCGACGCACCCGGACGCGGTCGCGTACATCTATCTGCGCGAAGACGGTCTCGAACGCTCGATGACCTATGCGGAGTTGCTGACGGAGGTGAGCCGGCTCGGGAACGCGCTGCGCGACGACGGCGTCAAGGCCGGCGACCGCGTCTGCATCTACATGCCGCTGTCGCTCGAAGGCATCGTTGCAATGCTCGCCTGTGCGC
>JACRTZ010000135.1 GCA_014304965.1 Vulcanimicrobiota bacterium
GGACCTGGTGGGTGGAGGCGGCCGAGAAATGATCGTCGGCGCAGACTTCCTCGCCTTGGTTCTGCGATGCGCCCCGCTCGTTGCGCCACGAACGATGGCCGCAATCGTGGCGCGCGAGAGCGGCGGCCGAGCGTTCGCCATCGGAGACAACACGGACCGGCGCTCCTATTTTCCGCGCGGACTGGCAGCGGCGCAACAACTCGCCGGCCGCCTCGCGCGCGCGGGGCACGATCTCGATCTCGGCTATGCGCAAGTCAATCTTAAGACGGCCCGCCGCCTCGGCGTGCAGCTGCCTCGAACCCTCGAACCTTGCATGAACCTCGCCCTCGGAGCGCGAGTATTGGGCGAGGACTATCGTGCCGCGAGACGACGATACGGGGATAGACGTTCGGCGATCATGCACGCGCTAAGCGCCTACAACAGTGGCGACTTTAATGCGTCCCGACGGTATGCCGAAGACGTCCGTACCGTCGCGAAGCACATCCGCTTTCGGAAGCGCGCCCTGTACCGATGACGTACGCGGAACCCGCTGCAACACAGAAAACTGCGGCGGCGCTCTTGCCGCGTTCCTTCGCATATGAAGCCGAGGTGCTGCCGCTGGCTTACGATGGTGTGACGTTAACCGTCGGCGTCGCCACTGAGAATCCAGATCTTTCAGAACGGATTCGGCAACAAACCCGCAAGGCGTTGCGCACGATCGTCCTGCCCGTGCGCGACATCCGAGACGGTCTGACCTCACTCTATCCGCCGTCCAGGACCCGCGAGGCCGATTCCGCAGCGGCCCAAGCCCTCGACGATATCTTGGCTAGCGCAATCACGACCTATGCGTCTGACGTTCACATCGAGCCGACCGGCGGGGGCGCCGGACGCACGCGACTCGACGTGGACGGCATCCTTCAGTCCGAACGGATCTTAGAAGCCGGACTCTTCGAGCGAATCGTCGCCCTCCTCAAAGTTCGCGCCGAGATGAACGCCGGCGACTCGCGCTTGCCGCAAGACGGCCGCCTCAACGTCGACTTCGACGGAAGAGCGTTCGATGTCCGTGCTTCCACGATACCGATCGACGGGATGGAAAAAGTCGTTCTCCGCTTCTTGCAACGGTTCGATCTGGTGCCGGGGCTCGAGCAGTTGGGGATGGCAACCGAGTTGATGGCACGCTTCCAACGCGCATTGCGGCGGCCCGGCTCCTTTTGTGTTATTGCCGGCCCAACCGGCTCGGGAAAATCGACGACTTCATATGCAGCATTACACGCCGTTGACTTGGAGCGGAGCAATGTGTGCAGCGTCGAGGAGCCGATCGAGTGCCGCATTCCTGGCGTCGCGCAAATAGCCGTCAACGAGCGGGCCGGGGTCACGTTTCCCGTCGCGCTGAGAGCGTTGCTCAGACAAAACCCGCACCGGCTCTTCATCGGGGAGCTCCGCGATGCCGAGACGGTTGCGATCGCCTTGCAGGCGAGCCTTACCGGAATTGCGCTGACGACGACGCTCCACGCCCGCGATGCGTTGCGCGTCGCGTCCCGGCTAGCGGAGCTGGGGGCCTCTCGTTCGACCCTCGCTTCTTCCCTGACAGCATCGTTGTCTCAGCGGCTTCTCCGCACGCTGTGCCGGCACTGCAAACAACGTTCGGCGCTTTCCTCACATGCGCTGGCGGTCGCGCGCCGCTACGGGCTCACGCTGGGAACGGAAGCTTTTGAGGCGCAGGGCTGCGAGATCTGCGACGACACTGGTTTTCAAGGGCGGATCGGCGCCTTCGAACTTTTAGAAAACCGCCCCGAGATCGCCGCCTCGCTCGAGCGAGGCGATCCGCCCGCGGTTCTCGGAAAGGTCGCGTTCGGCGTCGGCTACCGTCCGATGATCGTCGACGCCTTACGCCACGTAGGTTCGGGCTTGACCTCGGAAAGCGAGGTCTTGCGGCACCGCTCCTACGACGACGCCGAATGATCGGCAATGCTTGTCCGCAGCCGATCGAAGACGCGGTGTGCGCGGTTCGCGAAAGCGCACGTTCCTCAAGTACATCCGATCTGCATATCGAACCGAACGCACCGCCGTGGTCGCGTGTGGACGGCGACTTGCAACCCATGGCCGCGCGTGAAATCGACTCGGACACAATCCGTTCCTTCTGCGAGGCGTACCTCGGCAAACGCGAATCCGAGCGGCTGAGCGGTCCTCACGGATCCGCTGACGGCGCCATCCAGCATCCGCGACTCGGGAGTATTCGCATCCACGCGTTCCGCTCCGACCGCGGGATCGGACTATCTCTTCGTCTCCTGCGCAGCGAAGTTCCGACCCTATCGACTTTGCGTCTGCCGCCGATCGTCTCCGCGTTTGCCGACTATCCGCACGGCTTGGTACTCTTTACCGGGCCAACCGGTTCGGGCAAATCGACCGCTTTAGCGGGACTGATCGATGAAATCAATGAGCGCCACTCGCGTCATATTGTGACCGTCGAGGATCCGATCGAGTATCGTCACCACAATAAGCGATCGCTGATTCGGCAACGGGAAATCGGGCGCGACGTCGGCTCCTATAATGAATCGGTCCGTGGGCTCCTACGGGCGGATCCTGACGTCATCTCGATTGGCGAGTTGCGCGACGCCGATGTAATGTCCGCCTGTCTTCAAGCGGGGGAAACCGGCCATCTCGTTTTTAGCACGCTTCACACCGCGGAGGCGGCCGAAACGGTGCAGCGGATCGTCGGATCGTTTGACGGTTCTCGGCAGGAGCAGGTCCGGATGCAGCTCGCGCAATCGCTGCAGGCGATCGTATCGCTTCGTTTGGTCGCGGATTCTAGCGGCATCGGCCGCCACGCAGCCTGCGAGATTCTCATCAACAATGCGGCGGTTCGGTCGCAACTCTGCGCGCCCGAACGCTTGCTCCACATTCGCAACACCATAGAAGTCTCACGAAAGGACGGAATGCAGACGCTCGAGATGGATCTCTCGCGCCTCGTTCGCGAGGGCCTCATCACCCTCGAGGCCGCAATTGCGGCATCCGATTACCCGGATCAGATCAAGTCCCCCTCGAGCGTACGCTGAATGGCCGTCGCTTACGCGTACCGCGCGAGAACGCGCACGGGCGAAATGGTCGAAGGCACCATGCGCGCTCTGAGTCGCAGCGAAGCGCTCGGGGGATTGAGGGAGCGCGATCTAACCGTCATCGCCCTGCGCTCAAGCCCTCCCAGTTTTCTGCGGGGCCTGCCGTTCAATACGACCCCGCTTCGCGACCGCACCGCCTTCTTCCGGGCCTACGCGGCCCTGGAAGACGCGGGCGTCGACTTCTCGACGAGTTTCGCACTCTTGACGGCACAGGCGACCTCAAGGCGTTTTCGAGAGGCGCTCAGCGCGATACGCTCCGGTGTAGAGCAGCGCGGCGAAAAGCTATGGGCCGCGATGGCGCAACGACCCGAAGAATTCAGTGAACTCGACGTCGCCATGATCGCCGCCGGCGAACAAGCCGGAACGCGTAAGGAAGTTCTCGAGCAGATCGCCGACGTTCTCGAGCGTAACGAGCGCGTGCGCAAACGCTTGCTGGCCGTCCTGACGTATCCGGCGGTCGTGCTCGCCTCGGCCTTCGGCCTTTGCGCCTACGTGCTCGTCAGCGTCGTACCGCAGTTCGCGCAGCTTTTTCTATCGTTTGGAGTCTCTCCGCCACCCATCTTGCGCGTGCTTCTGGCCGTCTCTCAAGGCTTCACCACGTGGTCGCTCGCCGTTGTTGCGGGGCTCGCTGCCGGACTGGCGATTTTCGCGAAACGGCTGTACGCGACGAGCGACGGCCGAAGACTCGTGGAAACCTCCATTTTGCGGATCCCTCTCGTCGGTCGCATCGTGTCGACCGCCGCCGTCGCGCGCGTCTCCACCGTACTGGCCGCACT
>JACRTZ010000066.1 GCA_014304965.1 Vulcanimicrobiota bacterium
AGCGTGCCCGCGGCTACCCAGTTCTTCAAATACGTGACCATCGGCGGCGTCGTCTTCGTGGTGGATACGGCCTTGTTCCAAGGACTGCTGTTCGCGGCGGTCGCTTTGCCGGCCGCGACGACGATCGGCTACGTTGCCGGCGTGTCGACCCACTTCGCGCTCAACCGCGCGTTCAGTTTCCGGAACTTCGACCGCACGTGGAGAAACCAGGCACGCACCTACGGCGCGATCGTTTTCGCGCAATGGGTGATGACGGTGACCGTCGTCGAGCTGCTCGTTCACGGCGCGCATGCCGCGCCGTTCGTCGCGAAGCTCGTCGCCGTCGCCGCCAACCTGCCGGTCGGATTCTTGTGCCACCGCTCGATGACGTTCGGCCCGGGCATCCGCTCGCGGCTGCGGGAGCTGGCCGGCCTGCGTCGCGGATGAGCCCGCCGCCGGCGGCTCCCGGCATCGATCTCGCCTACACGCACGGCGATCACGCGCGGCGCGCGACCGATCCGTATGCGCGCGCAAAATATGCGCTGACGCTGCGCTGGCTGAAAGCACGTTTGAACGAGCACGCAACGGTCTACAACATCGGCTGCGGCGCCGGTCTGTTCAATCACATGCTCGCACCTTCGGGTGCGACCATTGAAGCGTGCGAGCCCGACCCGGTCGCGTACGCGATCGCGCGGGCCGAGGCTCCGCCCAACTGCACCGTTATGCCGGGCGGCCTTCAGGAATTTGCCGAAAGCCGCGGGCCGGCCGATCTGCTCGTCATGCACGACGTGCTCGAACACATCGAGGACGATCGCGGCGCGGTCGATCTTTTGCGGCGCCTCATCAAGTCCGGCGGTCAAGCGGTGATCAGCGTGCCTGCCCTGATGTCGCTCTTCGGCCGGCACGACGAAGCGCTCGGGCACTATCGGCGTTACGATGCGGGCGGCTTACGCGACGTGTTGGAGCGGGGATTCAGGATTCGCCGCTTGCGCTATTTCGCGATGGCGTCCATTCCGATCGTGTGGTGGTTTTCGGTCAAGCAGCGCAGCGAGTATCCGGCAGCCGGCGCGAACGAAAGTCTCGTTGCGAAAATGTACGGCGCGGTGTGCATGGCCGAAACGTACGTCGTGCCGCCGATCGGCACGTCGCTGCTCGCGCTCATCGAACCGAAGTAGTCCTCCCCAAGCTACACGCCGAGGTGTTCGAGGAGGTCGGACTCGCGCGCGATGACCTCGGCGTTGGTCATGGTTTCCACGATCTTGCCGTGTACCATCAAGTAGTGACGATCGGCCACGCGCGTCGCGAAGCGCAGGTTTTGCTCGACCAGTAAGATCGTCACGCCGGACTTCTTGATTTCCAGAAGTAAGTCGCCGATCGCGTTGACGATGACGGGTGCGAGCCCTTCGGTCGGTTCGTCTAAGAGAATCAGTTTGGCGCCGCTGCGCAGCACGCGCGCGATCGCGAGCATCTGCTGCTCGCCGCCCGAAAGCATCGTACCCATGGATTTTGAGCGCTCGCGCAAGATCGGAAAGAGCCCGTAGATGCGTTCGAGCGGCCATGCCGCCGCGCCGACGATGGGGGGCAAGAGCAGGTTTTCCTCGACCGTCAGGCTCGCGTAGATGCCGCGCTCTTCGGGAACGAAACCGATGCCGAGCCGCGCGATCTTGTCCGACGACAAACGCGAGATGGGCCGGCCTTCGAACAGCACCTCGCCCGAACGCTGCTTCACAATGCCTATGATGGATTTGAGCGTCGTCGTTTTGCCGGCGCCGTTGCGGCCGACGAGGGTGACGACCTCGCCCGCCCGCACTTCAAGGTCAACGCCGCGCAACACGTGCGACTCGGCGTAGTACGCGTTGAGACCGCGCGTCTCAAGCATGCGCGCCGGCTCCGCCGCCGAGGTACGCGTCGATGACGCGCTGATCGCTGCGCACCTGCTCGTACGTGCCTTCGACGAGCACCTTGCCGCGCTGCATGACCGTGATGCGTTGCGAGAGGTCGGCGACGACGCTGAGGTTGTGCTCGACGAGCACGACGGTGCGGCCGGCGGCGATGCGTCCGATCAATTTCGAGATGCGTCCGACATCGTCGGTCGCCATGCCCGCAGTCGGTTCGTCGAGCAAGAGGATCTGCGGATCGGGGGCGAGCGAAATGGCGAGTTCGAGCGCCCGTTTGCGCCCGTAAGGGAGTTGCGCCGCAAGCAGCCGGTGCTCGCGCTCGAGCCCGACGTCGCGAAGCAGTTCGAGCGCGCGCGGCTCTAGACGTTTGGTCGCGGTCCCGGGCAGCCAAAAACGCGACGGCAAATCCGTCCGCGCTTCGAGCGCGACCTTCACGTTGTCGAGCACCGAGAGGTGCGTAAAGATGCTGTTGATCTGAAAGCTGCGCACCATGCCGAGCCGTGCGATGCGGGGCGCGTCCATGCCGGTGATGTCGCGCCCGCAAAAGGCGATCGAGCCGCTGGTCGGCGCGATGAAGCCCGACAACAAGTTGAACAGGCTCGTCTTCCCCGCGCCGTTCGGCCCGATGATCGCGTGAATCGAGCCTTCCTCGACCGCGAGCGACACGCCGTCAACCGCGCGAAAGCCCGAGAACGACTTGGTAAGGTCGCGTGTTTCGACGATCGCCGCCATGCGCCGGAACGTTGACTGCGAAGCTAGCTCGCTCCCCCGCGGAGCGCGCGCGGACGGCCGGCGCGCGAACGCTGCGTCCGATACTCGACGAGCCATTCCTCGCGCACGCACAAGCGTCCGCCGCGAGCGACCGAGCGCAGGCGCCCGCGCTGAGCGGCCTTGTACAGCGACGGCAGGTCGGCTGCGAGCGCGAGCTCGCGGAGCGGCCGAAGAGCGGAAGCGCCTTCGCTTGCGGCCTTCAGGCGCGCGACGTTTTCGGCGACGGAGCGCGCAACCACGCACGCGAGCGGCCACGGGTTCCCCGAGTCGGCGCGCGCGAGCGCGTCGAGATACGTGCGGCCGGCGCGCGGCGCGACGAAGAAGGCCGGCAAGCGAAGACGTTGCAGCAGCAGGTTCGCGAGCAGCCGTCCCGTCCGTCCGTTTCCGCTCGCAAAGGGGTGAATGCGCTCGAAGCGTTCGTGCACGTCGACGACCCACCGGACCGGCGGCACGTCGGGCGGCGGTCCCCAGGCGAAACGCTCGGCGAAAGCGGCGATCGCGCGCGGCACCTCCCAGGCGGGCGGCGGCACCATGCCGCTCGGAAAGGGGCTTGTTGTCGTCCGCCGCCATTCGCCGGGCCGCGCGGCGGGATCCCCGGTGGTCGCGCGTTCGTGCAGCAAGACCAGTTCGTCCATCCGGACGAAGGGCTGCGGCCGGCGCGCGGGGACGGAGGATTGACTTCGCACGTAGCGCGCCGCGTCGCCGTAGCCCGCGACCATCAGGTAGTCGCTGAAGCGGTGTTCGCCGGCGGCGACGCCTCGGTACAGTAGCGCTTGCACCTCGGGCAGGGAGAGCGATACGCCCGCGAGCCCGGTCGAGGCCTGGACCTCCTCGAGAAATATCGCCTCCTGCTCCCGGAGGATCCCGGGAGACATCTCACCTGGCCCCGGCAGGTCGGTTTCGATCGCGGCCTGGAGCCTGAGAAACGCCGCCCGGTCGAATTGTCGCATATGGCGCAGTATACCATGTTTCGGACAATTATGAGCGGGCCGCACCTGCGCCGCCGGGAAGCCCGAGCATGATGAAATCCTATCTCGAGATGCTCGACGCGCGCGTGCTCGTTTTCGACGGCGCGATGGGCACCGAATTGATGGCGATGGACCTCAACGACGCCGATTTCGGCGGTGCGCAATATCACGGCTGTAACGAGGCGCTGGTCCTGTCGCGTCCAGACGTCGTG
>JACRTZ010000200.1 GCA_014304965.1 Vulcanimicrobiota bacterium
ATACCGACCCGGTAGCCTTTTTCGAACGCATCGTGGATCAGCCAATCGAACGTGCCCCAAGCGGAGTGCACTTCGACCGAACGCTCGAGGCGCACGTCGTGCGACATCTTAATGTCGGCATAGCGCCCGCCGATGTGCGCGAACACGATGCAATCTTTTTTTTCAAGCGCGCGAAAGAGGTCTTCGGCCGAGTTCGCGTCGGTCTTGACGTCGGAGAGGTCGTCGAGCAGCGCGTGCGACGAGCGGTGGATCTGCCGGCCTTCGCGCCGGAACAGCACGTTTCGATCGCCACCGAGACCCGTGTTGCCCGACCACTCGTAGCCGGGAAACGCGATGAACGAGCCGTCGCGGTTGAACTGCTGGGTGAGGTCGTTGAGGTGCTTCCAGAACGGCGTCGTGATTTGAAAGTCGTTGCCCTGATGGCTGCACGCGTCGAGAAACGCGCGGTCGCGCGCAAAGGCGAAAAAGTCGCGGGCGGAGTTCGTGCCGATCGTTTCTTCCGATTGGCCGTGCAGGTCGGACCAATACGGGAGCAGCGGCGTCTCGGCGACGATGCGCAGCGGATTGCTCGAACATAGCCGTTTGCCCGTTTTCGCATCTTCGAGGTCGATCGTCAGGTCGCCGGGCTCGGCGACGCTCAGGTTTTCCGCGATTGCGGTAAACGCGCCCGGTGCGATGCGCAGCATCGCCGGAAGGTTCGCGACGGCGTTTGTGCCGTCGCTGCGGACGACGGGTACGAACGTTGCGTCGGTGGTTCCGGTTGGATTGCCCCAGCGATCTTCAGCCACGACGCAGAGGCGAAACGGTTCTCCCGCGCGGCGCACGGTCGGCAGCACCGCCTTCCAGTTCGCGGGCGGTCCGGCGACGATCGCGATCGTGGGCGACGACGGCAATTCGACGTAGCGGTACGCGGCGAACGCGTCCACCAGGACTTTGAATTCGAAGGTCGCCTCGCAGAACGTCTGCATGCGCATGCCGGGGGAGCCCTGCCGCGGGTCGCCGTAGCGCACGACGATCCTGTCGCCCTGGCGCAAAAAGCCGCGCACGACCTTGATGTAGAGCGTCTTGTCCCAGGGCCGCGTGTTCAGCTTGCCGTCGTAGCGCACGTCGAGGACGGCGCCGTTGCTCGCTTCGACGGTCACGAAGTTGGGTGCGGCGGGGTCGGAGAACTGCGGCTTGCCCATGTCGCTCGCGAAGCGCGAGACGATCTTGAGGCTGCCGGTATCGTCGATGCCGAAATAGCCCGCCGTGTAGGTGAGCGTCAGCGACGTGAAATCTCCCGCAACGACGGGCGCGTTCGGTTCGAGCGTCGCGCTGCCCATGCGTTCGGGGAGATAACTCACGGTTAAGCGTCTTGAAGGCGAGTGCGCGCGATCTCGTCTTCGAGCTCTTTGAAGATCGCTTTCTCGAGTTCGACGAACTTCGGGTCGAACGGATCGCGCGGGCGGGGCAGGTCCACGTCGTAGATCGCCTTGACCGTTCCGGGACGCGCGGTCATCAGCACGACCCGGTCGGCGAGCAACAGCGATTCGCCGATGTCGTGGGTGACGAACACAATCGTGACTTCGGAGTGCAGTTCCGCCGTCCACAGGCGAATCAGTTCGCGCTGCATTTGGCTGCGCGTTTGCGCGTCGAGCGAGCCGAACGGTTCGTCCATCAGAAGGGCGCGCGGCGCGATCACGAGCGCGCGCGCGAGGGCGATCCGCTGCTGCATGCCGCCCGAGAGTTCGAACGGATAGTGATCCACGAATTTCTCGAGCCCGACCAGGCGCATTTTGGCGAGCGCCAGCGTGCGGCGCTCCGCGGCGTCGTGTTTTTGGAAGCGCAAGCCGAACTCGACGTTTCCGAGCGCCGTGAGCCACGGAAACAGGACGAACCGCTGAAAGACGTAGCAACGGTCGGGATCGGGGCCTTGGACTGGCCGGTCTTCGAAGGCAATGCGGCCGCCGCTCGGCTTCGCGAGGCCGGCCATCATCTGTAACAGCGTCGTCTTGCCGCAGCCCGAGGGGCCGAGCAGGCAGACGAATTCGCCCGCGCCGACCTCGAGGTTGATATCTTGCAGCGCGACCGTTTCCTTCGCGCCGCCTTTAGCGCCCCAGACGAAACTCTTGCGGACGTCTTGGACGGTGAAGATCGCGCGCTCGGTCTTTTCTCCCGTCATACGCGCGACCAGCGTCCGAGCACTTTGCGCTGCACCGGCTGATAGATCAACCGCTCGAAGGCGAACATGAGGATCGTGAACAGGATGATCACGACGAACACGTTTTCGGTCCGCAGCGCGGTTTGATTGACCTGCATGAAGTAGCCGAGGCCGCTCGTCGCGCCGACGAGTTCGGCGGCGGCGAGCACGCGCCACGCTTGGCCGAAGCCGATGTTGAGGCCGTTGAGCAAGTAGGGAAGCGCGGCGCGCACCGTCACCGACGTGAAGACGGCCCACTCCGACCTCGCGCCGAGGGTTCGCGCGGCTTGCTGGTACTCGCGGTCAACGCCGAGGAAGCCCTCGTAGGTGGCGACGGTCACGAGCGGCAGCACCGTGAGAAAGATGACGCCGATGATCGCCATTTCGTTGAGACCGAACCAGATGATCGTGATGCCGATCCAGGCGATGCCGGGGACCGGCTGCAGCATGCGCACCAAGTACGCGAACTGCTCGCGAAAGAGCCGCGAGCTCGACATCAAGAAGCCGAACAGGATCGCGACGACGCTCGCGGCACCCCAGCCGAAGAAGACGCGGCGCACGCTGATCCCGATGTCGCCCCACAATTCGGCGGTCCCGAGGCCTTTTACAAGCGCCACCGCGATCGCCGATGGGGCGGGAAGCACGTACGACTTGTAGCGGTGCGCGAACAATTCCCACACGATCAGCAGCACGACAAGCGCGCCGTACTTGCCGAAGAACGGAACGTCCGCAATTGCGTCCTGCCACGAGCGGCGCGGGGCGCTGACCACCTCGGGACTCCTAGCTCTTTAAGATGTTGTAGAAGATGTCGCGCGAGACGGGCTTGTCGATGTAATCGAACTTCGCCATCAGCTCCCACGCCCGCATCGCGTTGTCTTCGTCCTGCACTTCGAGCCCGTCCGACCACTGAACCGGCGCCTCGCGCATCGAAGCTTCGATCATCTCCGGGGCGAGTTTTTCGTACTTCGCGATCTTTTCGGCGATCAGCTGCGGTTTGTTCTTGACGGCGTTGACGCCGGCGTGGAGCGCTTGCGCGAACGCTTTACATTCGGGCTTGTGCGCGTCGAGCGCGCTCTGCCGGATGACCAGGCCATGCGACGGCGCGCCGCGCTTCGTTTTGAACTGCTTCTTCCAGGCGTCGACGGCGTTCGCGACGATCTTCGCCTCGGGATGCTCTTTGCGAATCACACTCGTGTAAGGCGGCCAGAGCGCGACCGCGTCGAGCTGGCCGAGCGAGGCGAGCTGCACCATCTGTTGCTGGTTCATCGGCTTGAGGGTCGTGTCTTTATGGTCGTCGAGGCCGTTGAAGAACAGAGCAAAGCGCGAGTAGACTTCGCTCATGCTGCCGATGCCGCTCACCGCGAGGATTTTGCCCCTGAGGTCTTCGGGCTTGCTGATGCCTGGCTTGAGTCCGAGTACTTGCGTCTGCTCGCTGTGTCCCAAATACATGCCGACCTTGATTGGAATGCCGCGGCCCCAGAAGACGCCCTGCGGCGGAACGCCCGTCACCGCGATGTCGAACGAGCCCGACGCGAAACCCGTGATGACGTCTTTGCCGGGCAGCCCTTGCCACAGGCGTCCGATCTTGATGCCCGCGTTTTCGAACACCTTGTTGTCGATCGCGTAATAA
>JACRTZ010000202.1 GCA_014304965.1 Vulcanimicrobiota bacterium
CGTCTTGATCTCGTTCGTGATGTGCGGAATCACTTGCACGGTCGCGCCCAAATAATCGCCGCGCCGTTCTTTGTCGATCACCGACGCATAGATCTGGCCGGTGGTCACGTTGTTCGCGCGCATCAGCGCTTCGTCCACGAACCGCTCGTAATGACCTAAGTCGAGATCGGTCTCCGCGCCGTCTTCGGTGACGAACACCTCACCGTGCTGGTAGGGGTTCATCGTCCCCGCATCCACGTTGATGTACGGATCGAGCTTCTGTATCGATACCGTGATGCCACGGGACTTGAGCAGCCGACCGAGGCTGGCGGCGGTTATTCCCTTGCCAAGCGAACTGACCACGCCGCCCGTGAAGAAAACGTACTTCGCACTCACGGAATGACACCGTTCGCCAGGGCCGGGCAGGGACCCGCCGCGCGCACTACAACGCGATGCTCAGAAAGCGGTCGAGCCCGGCGTAGTCCTCGACGATCTCGACGTGCGCCTCGGGCAACGTTTCCTCAACGAGGCTCGCGAGCGCGTCTATGGTCGGGGGCGCTGCTTCGAGGAACAGGCACGCGCCGGCCGCCGCCACCGCCGGCACCTGTTGGAGAAAGCGGCGGTACAATGCCAGACCGTCGCGGCCGCCGTCCACCGCGACCGCGGGTTCGAACGCGACGCCGCTGGGCGGCTTGGGGATCGCGGCAGTCGGAACGTACGGGAGGTTGGCCACGATGCAGTCCGCCTTCGGTCCGTTGGCGAGCGGCAGCAGCAGATCGCCCTGCAAGAAGCGGCAGCGTTCGGCGACCTGGTGGACGCGCGCGTTGCCCGCAGCGACGGCAAGTGCCGCGTGCGAAATGTCGGTGCCGCGCACGCAAAGCGCAGGCATCTCGAGCGCGAGCGTGACCGCGATGGCGCCGCTCCCGGTTCCGGCGTCCACGACTTCGAGCGCGCCACGTGACGAACGGCCCCGCAATTCGTCGAGCACGGCTTCGACGACGTTTTCGGTTTCGGGCCGCGGCACCAGCACGTCGCTCGTCACCTCGAAACGCCGGCCGAAGAACCACGCCTCGCCGGTGAGATATGCGACCGGGATGCCGCGCGCGCGTTGGTCGAGCAGTGACGCGAACCTTGCGGCGTCTTCCTCGGCAAGCGGCGCATCACCGTGGGTCAGAAAATCGAGGCGTGCCCGGCTCAGAATGTGTGCGAGCAGCAAGCGCGCGTCGGCGTCGGGTGAATCGCTCGTGACTCGCAGGCGCCGCGCCGCGCCGGCGAGCGCGTCAGAAATCGTCGCTATAGGATGCGACCACGGCGGGATGCTCGCTATAGGCCACGCCGTCAAACGACCAAGCAATGGACCATTGTTCGCGACCGCGAAGTTCGGCCGTACCGGTCTCGTCGTCGTCCGAATACGTCACGGTGAACGATTCGATCGTCGCGCTCTGTGGAAATGCCGCCGCAAGATTTTCGATCCGAAAATCGCCGACGCCGAAAAACGTGACCTGGGCGGAGTACGTTTCGGATCCGCCGCGCAGCGTTCCGTACGCTCCGATGTGCAAGCGCCGGGTTAGCATCTCGAGGTCGAAACCGGTGGCGAAACAGCCGGCGAACTTTCGCGTCGCAATGACCTCGAGCGCTTCGCGATCGCGCGTCGCGGCGGCCATCAGACGGCAGATCCCGCGAGCAGGCGCGATTTCTCATCGGCTTGCAGCCGCGCGACGATCTTGCCGAGGCCGCCGTCCATGATGTCTTTGATGTTTCCGAAATTCTCGTTGATCCGGTGGTCGGTGATCCGGTCCTGCGGGAAGTTATACGTCCGGATCTTCTCGGAGCGGTCGCCCGTCCCGACTTGGCTTTTGCGCAAACTGCCGACGGCTTCGTCCGCTTCGCGACGTTTGCGATCGAGCAGCACGCTGCGCAGCATTTGCATGGCGCGTTCGCGATTTTGCAATTGGGAGCGCTCCTCGCTGCACGACACCACAACGCCGCTCGGCACGTGGGTGATCCGAATCGCGGATTCGGTCTTGTTGACGTGCTGGCCGCCCGCACCCGACGCTTTGAACGTGTCGATTTCCAGGTCTCGCGCGTTGATGTCGATCTCCACTTCTTCGGCCTCGGGCAGCACCGCCACGGTGGCCGTGGAGGTATGCACTCGCCCCTGCGATTCCGTTACGGGCACCCGTTGGACGCGGTGCACGCCGCTCTCGTACTTGAAGAAACGGTACGGCTCACCCGCCTTGACGGCAAGCACGATTTCCTTGAAACCGCCGGCCTCGCTCTCGCTCTGCGATAGAATCTCGATCTTCATGCGCAGGGATTCGGCATAGCGGCCGTACATGCGCGCGAGTTCCGCCGCGAAGAGGCTCGCTTCGTCGCCGCCCGCGCCCGCGCGAATTTCGACGAACACGTCCTTGGTGTCGTTGGGATCCCGCGGCAGCATCAATTCCGTCAGCTCGGCTTCGAGCGCGCGCCGGCGTTCGCGCAACGCTTTGCCCTCGTCTTCTGCCAGCTCGCGCATCTCGGGATCGCACTTGTCGGAGAGCAGCACGTCGTTCGCCTCGCTCTCGCGCGCGAGCGCGCGCAAGGCGCGATAGGCGGCGACCGTCGGCTCGATGGAGGCGCGCTCCTTGACGAGCGCGGTGAAGCGTGCCTGATCGAATGCGCCGCCGACGGCGGCGAGTTCGGCTTCGATCTCGTCGAACCGTTTCGAGAGCATCTCGAGACGATCCAAGTTAAACACTCTGTTGTATCTCTCTCAACGAAAAAGGACGAGCCGCGCAACGCGTCCCGCCCTTTGGAGGATGCCCGGCCGCTTACGCTTCGGCGGCGGCCGCTTCGGCCTTGCGGCGCTGGCGCTCGGCGGCTTCGGTCTTTTTCTTTTCGGCGGCGGCCATGCGCTGGTTGAACTTGTCAACGCGGCCGGCGGTGTCGACGAACTTTTGCTGTCCCGTGAACAGCGGGTGACAAGCCGAACAGATTTCGACGGCGATCTCTTTCATCGTCGAACCGGTATTGAACACGTTCCCGCAGGCGCAATGGACGCGCGCGTCCGGGAACCATTTGGGGTGGATCTTCTCTTTCACAACCGTACAATCATAACACCGAGCGCAAGCGGATGGATGCTAGACTCCGACGACCGCCTTGATCAGGTTCCGGCCGAAGGGGGCCCCGATGCCCGTGACCAGATCGTAGCCCG
Source organism: Vulcanimicrobiota bacterium (assembly GCA_014304965.1). GTDB lineage: Bacteria > Vulcanimicrobiota > Vulcanimicrobiia > Vulcanimicrobiales > Vulcanimicrobiaceae > Cryoxeromicrobium > Cryoxeromicrobium davisii. The sequence goes on from JACRTZ010000202.1 coordinate 3,176, forward strand.
GCCCGGCCGTGTAGCCCGTACCGCCGGTTTGGGCGTTGTTGCCGAAGCCGACGTCGTAGAAGACCTGGGCGTACGAAAGCGGCTTTTTCCCGCCGTAAATCGCGTACAGCAGCGGATTGGGGTTGCCGAGCCGGTACGGGAAGGGCCCCCCGCCGGTAGCGCAACCGGCCGTTTGCTTGCATGCTTGCAAGACGAGCGCCCACATGGCCGCCATCTGGGGCGAGGACACGCTCGTGCCGCCCACCGCGACCACCTGGCGGCCGCCCAGCCCGGGCGACGCGTCGTAATCGACCGCAACCCCGGTCGAGGTGTCGGCGTCGAGCGCGACGTCGGGTTGCATCCGCCTGCTGCAGCTGGTGCCGAAGGGCGTAACCCCCGCCTGAAAGGCCGGCTGCGCGAAGATCGTCGAGCAGCCGCCGCCCGATCCGGTCCAGCCGGTCAGGACGCCCGATAAGCGGCCCGACGTATCGCGCGGTGTGTTGGTGCCGCCGACGCTGACCACGCTGGGATCGCCCGAGGGGTATCCGACACAGATTTGCGCCGTGCCGCAGCCTTGCGCGCCGGTATCGCC
>JACRTZ010000294.1 GCA_014304965.1 Vulcanimicrobiota bacterium
CGACGTGTACGTCTCGGAAGCGTTCGTCTCGCGTTTGCGAGGCATCGCGGCGCGCTACGCTTCGCCCGAATCGAACTCGCGCGCGGTGGTGGTCCGAGCCCCGATCGTAGCGCTGCAACCACAAAATGTGACCGGCGTCATATCCGAGTTGAGCGTGGTGCAATTGCGCGGCACGCAGCAGTTAGAGATACGGGGTAAAGCTCCGGCCCCTAACCTGCCGATAACCCTCGTGTTGGTAGGAACGTTCTCCTCCGAAGTGCCGGACGTCGTTCTTACTCGCCGGCAAGTTCTCTCGGGCCTCGACGGCCGCTTCACAGCAGTCGTTTCGGTGGCGCCGGGATTCTTCCGAGGGGCCCTCCTAACCGTCGTCGCTTCATCTGCCCCGGGCGTAACCGCCGCGTCGATCCGGCTTGAGGTGAAAGCACCAAACCACGACATAGCCGTACCGGCGGACGCAGAGCAACCCTCGATCCGGTAAACGCTTCCCTTCCACTTCGATAACCGCCAACTCACAAACAACATTCCAAAAGGAGATCCCGTGCTGAAGAACTTTACCGCGATGCTGCGCAACGACGATGGCCAAGGCCTCGTCGAGTACGCGCTGATCATCGCTCTCGTGTCGATCGTTGCCATGGCTGCGCTTCGCACCCTGGGCAACAAGGCGAACAACTCGCTTACGAACGCCTCGAACCAACTCTCGTAATCGTCTAGCGACGAAAACGATCGCCCCCGGGCGCCCGGAACATGCGTCCGGCGCCCGGGGGTTTTCATTACCAGCCTTCCCTCCGAGGTCACTCAACAACATGTCGCTCGCGATCTGGATCGTCTTGGCGGCTTGCGCGGTCGCGGTCGTCACCGACGTCGCTTACCGCCGCATACCGAACGCGTTGACGATCGCACTCGCCCTCGCCGCTCTCGGCCTGCACGCCACGCAAGGCGTCGGTTCGTTTGCGTCGTCGGTCGGCGCCATGCTGATCGTGACGGTCCTCGGCTTCGGAGCCTTCTCGATGGGCTGGCTCGGCGGCGGCGACGTCAAGTTGGCCGCAGCCGGTGCAGCCGCATTCGGATTGCCCGATGCGCTTCCGTTCCTTCTCTATACGGCGCTGGGCGGCGGTCTGCTCGCGGTTGCCGTGTCGCTCTTCACCGGTCGCCTGAACGCCGTGACGCGGTCCGTCGCGCTGCTCGTGCGGCCTTTCGCCTATAAGGGCACCGTCGCGGTCGCGCCGGCTTCGCCCGTCATGCTTCCTTATGCCGTCGCCATCGCATGCGGTGCAGGCGCCGTCGCACTCTCGCACACCGCAGCGCCGTTTTTGAGGCTCGCTCTGTGAACACTCGCCGAATCACCTTGATCGTCGCCGTTGTGCTGGCGATCGGCACCGGAATTCTGACCCTGCGCTACCTTTCGAGCATCCAGCAGACGCAGGTTGTCGAGAAGCCGCAGGCCGAGCTCAAGCAGATCTTAGTCGCCGGCAAAGACATCCCGGCGCGCTCCCGGATCACGCCCGACATGCTCACGCGCGTTTCGCGGCCGGCAAACGAAATCGAACCGGGCGCGCTCGCGGATCCAAAGCAAGCCCAAGGCGACATCGCTCTCATTTCGATTCCGAGCGGCTCGACCATTACCGAAACCAAGGTCGGCCGGCCGGCCGAGGTCGGACTGACCGTGCGGCTCAAGCCCGGCATGCGCGCCGTCTCCATCTCCGTAGACAAAGTTAAAGCGGTCTCCGGCCTGTTGCAGCCGGGCGATCGCGTGGACGTCATCGCCTCCATCCCCAAAGTCCCCGGATCGCAGCCGAGGGCCGTGACCATCATTCGGGGCGCAATCGTGCTTGCGCTCAACGCTCAGATGGAAACCGCCGGGGCGACGCCTTCTCCCGACTCACAAAACTTAACCACCATTACCCTCGGGGTTACACCCGAGCAAGCCGATCTGTTAATGGTGGCCGATCTGAATACGACGTTGCGTCTCGCGCTCCGGTCTCCCCAAGAACCGGTGCGGTCAATGGTTACCCAAGCGCTGTACTTCCCGGATACTGCGGGCGCGGGCGAATCGAAAGATATCCCGCCGCTCTATCCGGTCGCCGCGGCTCCGCCCGTCGGCGTACAGCCTCCACCGGTCGGCGCGAAGCCGGGCGGCGGGAGTCCGGTAACCGTGATAGACGGCGACAAGGTCGTTAGCGGCGCAAGATGAGCGCCGCGATCGTCGCCCTCATCAACGCGAAGGGCGGCTCCGGCGCAACGACGATCGCACTCGAAGTCGCTCGCGGCATTCGCCGCGCGGGCGGCCACGCAGCGGTCGTTGACGGGGACCTCTCGGGTCGCCGAAATGTGGCGGTGCTGCTCGACGCGGCACGGGCGTTCGACTCAGAACGCGCGATGAGCGTTTGCTCGGTGATCGAGCGCGACGGCATTACGGCGGTCGAGCTTACCGACAGCCTCGACAATTCGTTCATGCTGCGCGTAGATCAGGTCGAAGCGCTCGTCGAACGCTTGAGCCCGGGCCACGACGTGATGATCGTGGACGCGCCGACGCCTTTTTCCGCGCCGGTACGCCCGTTCATGGCGCGCGCCGCACGCTTCGCGATCGTCTTGGAACCGAATCTGCTCGGAACCGCCGCCGCGCGCACGCTGGTCGGCGATCTGGCAAAATTCGGCGTCCCGCTGTCGCGTATCTGGCTGATCACGAATTTGCGTGCCGGCCGCGCCGAGATTTCGTCGCGCGAACTCGAAAAAGCGCTCGGCGGATCCGTCATCGGCGAAATCCCCGTGCGCGGCGACCGCAACTACGCTCGGGCTATCGACGCCCTTGCGAAGCGGATCGCTTCGGTGCCGCACGAGCCGCCACTTCCGACCCTGCGGCCGGCATCAGGTTCTTCCAACGGCGGCGGAGTGGGCGCGCCGGTCGTTCCTTCTGGTTTCGTCGCGCCGGAAATAAAACCGGCACGCGGGCCCAAATCGAACGATCGGCGCGATCGTCTCAAGGCCGAAGTTCACGAGCAAGTTACGAAACGGATCGACGTCGTCGCGGCGAGCCGCGCTCATACGGACAATCAGAAGATTGCGGAGTTGCGCGCGCAAATCGGGGACACGATCGCGGCCGTGCTTGCCGAACGTGCCGAGAGCGTTTCGCTCGAGGAGCGCGCCGAACTGCAACAAGAAATCATCGACGAGCTGCTCGGCCTGGGGCCGCTCGAAGACTTGATGCGCGACCCGAGCGTCAGCGAAATCATGGTCAACGGCGCCGACACCATTTACGTAGAACGCAGCGGCAAGCTGACGATGTCGGACCGCCGCTTCGCCGACGAGCGGCACCTGCGCACGATCATCGAGCGCATCATCGCCCCGCTCGGCCGGCGCATTGACGAGTCCTCGCCGATGGTGGACGCCCGCTTACCCGATGGTTCGCGCGTCAACGCCATTATCGAGCCGCTCTCGCTCGGCGGTTCGACCCTGACGATTCGGCGCTTCGGAACGCGCCGGCTCACGATGGACGACCTGTTGCGCTTCGGATCCATCAGCCAGGAATGCATCGGCCTGTTGCGCGCGATGGTCGAGGCTCGCTTGAACATCGTCGTCAGCGGCGGCACCGGCTCGGGCAAGACGACGTTCCTCAACATCCTTTCGAATTACATTCCGAACACGGAACGGATCGTCACGATCGAAGATGCGGCCGAATTATCGCTCAATCAAGAACACGTCGTTCGGCTCGAATCGCGTCCTCCCAATCTCGAGGGCCGCGGCGCCGTGCACATTCGGGACCTCGTTCGTAACTCGCTGCGCATGCGGCCCGACCGGATCGTCGTCGGCGAGTGCCGCGGCGGCGAGGCGCTGGACATGCTGCAAGCGATGAATACGGGCCACGACGGCTCGCTAACGACGCTGCACGCGAACACCCCGCGCGACGCGCTCTCCCGCATGGAGACGCTCGTACTGATGGCCGGTTTCGAACTGCCCGTGCGCGCAATTCGCGAACAGATCGCAAGCGCCGTGGACGCGGTCGTGCAGATCGCGCGTCTGCGCGACGGCAGCCGCCGCGTCACGAGCATCGCCGAAATCGTCGGCATGGAAGGCGACGTCGTCACCATGCAGGAGCTGATCCGGTTTTCCCAGCGCGGGCTGGACAAAGACGGCAAGGTGGTCGGCGAGTTTCAGTATACCGGCGTGCAGCCGCATTACCTCGACCGCTTCGAGGAAGCCGGCGTCCACTTCGACATCCGCGACCTCGCCAAGCTGCAATCCGCGGGCACCCTGTGGTAGGCTTTTTTCCGCTCGCGATCGGCGCCGGCGTGCTCGGCGTCATCGGCCTCGCATTCTTCGCGCTCGGCGGCGACGTGCGTGCGTTTCTGGGTAAATTCGGGCAAACGTTTCAGGCGCGCATCGATCGTGCCGACATGTCCATCAAGGCCGAAGAGGTCGCGCTCGCGGTCATCGGCGCGGGCGCCCTCGGGTGGGTCGGGCTGCTGCTCTTCATGCGGCCGAGCGTCATCTTTTCCGCCATCCTGTTGCCCGTCGCGCTCGGCGGAGCGTATTTTGCCGGCAACTTTTACCTGAAGTTTCGCGGCGATCGTCGCGTGAACGGCTTTTCGCAGCAGCTCGAAATGGTGCTCCGCATGCTCTCGGGCGCCTTGCGGGTCGGTCTCGGTCTGCGCCAAGCGATTATTCTGGTCACCGAGGAAGTGCCCGACCCGGCGCGCCGCGAGTTCATGCGCGTCATCGGCCGCACCAATATCGGCATCAGCGTTCTCGACGCCCTCGACGAGCTCGCGAAAAGCATGCCGAGCAACGAAATGATCATGTTTGCCCGCGCGGTTCGGGTGCAGCAGCAAACCGGCGGCGACCTGGCGCGCGTGCTCGAGACGCTGGCCGCAACGATTCGCGATCGCCGCCGCGTCTTTCGGAAGATGTCGGCGCTCACCGCCCAGGGGCGGTTCGGTGCCTTCATCATCGGAGCGATGCCGATCGGCATCGGTCTCTTCGTGCTGGGCACTCAACCCGGTATGGCAAACGCGCTGCTGCACACGACCCCGGGCTTGATCTGTTTGGCCACCGTGGGCGTCCTCGAAGGCCTCGCGATCTTCACGCTTTCCCGCATCCTGCAGTTCGACGTTTAGGGAAGACGCAGCACTATGCCGACGATCGTTTTCGTTATCGCGGGCGCCTTCGCGCTGTCCGCGTTTCTCTTCGCGCTTTCGCTCATCCCGAGCAAGAGCGAGGTCTCGATTCGCCTCGAGGAGCTCGAAACCGTTCGCTGGGACGGGACGAGCGGTTCGCGCGCGCAAGCCTTCGAGAAAGTTTTCAACGAAAAGCAGCGCGGCAAACTCCAACAGCAGTTGCTCGAGGCGGGCTGGTATCAAGTAACGCCGGCCAAGATGGGCGCCCGCATCGTTTCGGGATTTTGCTTCGGGCTCTCGTTCGGATTGGCAACCTGTTACTATTTCGGCGCGTGGGACCCGATGTATCTCGCCGGCGTCTTCATGGTCAGTGTCTGCGGCGCGCAGTTGCCGAAAACGCAGCTCAAGAACGCGGTCAAGGCGCGCAAGATCGCGATTCAGCGTGCGCTGCCCGACTGGCTCGATATGCTCGCAACGACCGTGCAGGCGGGGCTCGCTTTTAACGCGGCGCTCGGGTACGCGCAGGAAGTGGCGGTCGGGCCCCTCGGCGAGGAAGTCAAGGCCGTTCTTTCCGAGATTCGCCTCGGCCGATCGCGCGCCGACGCGCTCAAGTCCATGGCAAATCGCGTCAAACAGGAGCAGCTGACGACGACCTGCACCGCGATCATTCAAGCCGAGCGCCTCGGTTCCAATCTCGCTCACGTACTCGAAGAACTATCCGACGAGACGCGTAACCGGCGGATGATGCGCGCCGAAGAAATCGCCAACATCATGCCGACCAAGATGGTGCTGCCGATGGCCCTGTTCATGCTGCCGGCGCTGTTCGTGATGATCTTCGGCGGCGTTGCGGCGGAATACATGTCGAAATGAGCCTGTGGATCGTCGCGCTCGTCGGTCTGATGTACGGCTGCGCCGCCTATCTCGGCGTCGAGTTGAGCGCGGTCGTGTGCAAAAACATTACGCCCTTTGAAGACGGCCCGAAGCCCGGCAAGCCGCCGGTCGCGTTATTGATCGCGGGCTCCGTGGCGGTCGGCGTTTCGCTCGCACTTCGCGGAGCGGATTACCCGTCGCTCGGCATTGCCGCACTCGTTTCGGTCTCGCTCGTGGCCTGCTGGTACAGCGACGTACGCACGGGGATCGTGCCGGACGTCTTCACGCTCGCGCCCCTTGGTGCGCTTCTGCTAGTCGCCGGGCTGACGCACAATTGGAACGTGTTCTTCGCCACGATCGGCGTCGTCGTGCCGTTCAGCGCCGCCGCGATGCTGTCGAAGGGTCGCGGGATGGGGTGGGGAGACGTGAAGCTGGTCGCGCTCGGCGGAGCGGCGCTCGGATTGTCCACCGCGTTGATCGCGTTTTCGGTCGCGTGCTTCACGGCGGCGGCCGTCGCGCTCGCTTTGCGGCGGCGAAGCGAACCGATCGCCTTTGCGCCCTATCTCGCCGGCGCCATCGGCGTCGCTATGATCTTCAACGTTTTTTGAGTCGAGCGAACGTGCAAACGCTGCGGAATGCGACGACCGGCGCAATCCTCGCCACCCGCGTCACGCGCGCGACGTCCATGCTCGCGCGCGGCATCGGGCTGCTGGGCCGCGGATCGCTGGATGCGGACGAAGGCCTATGGATCGAACGCTGCGGCGCCGTGCACACGATGGGCATGCGCGCGACCCTCGATCTGATCTTCGTGGATCGCGACGATCGCGTCGTGCGCATCGAACGCGGCGTGCGCCCGAACCGCTTTGCGGTTACCTGCCGCGGCGCTGCAGCGGTCATCGAGCTTGGCGCGGGGGAACCGCGTGCGGTGGCACCGGGCGATCGCGTGGTTTTGGACCGCGCCGGCGTTTCGTAAATCGTGCAAGCGGTAGCCGCGCGGCGCCCGAATGAGATGATGGTGCGCGCCGCTGACGCGGGACCGTCCATCTTTCGCCACGCGGCCGTGTGGTCGTTACGCGCGCTGCTGGCGGTCGTGGTGCTCGGTACGTTCGCGGCCACGCCGCCCGACGCGCCGCGCTTGACGCTCGGGCTCGAGGTCGGCCGGGGCGCCCTGCACGGCGACTTCACGAGCGTCGGCTGGCTGGGAGCCGCTCTCACCGCAATGCTGCACGACGCGTCGGGATTCGGCGCCTTGACCGGTTTCTGCGGCCTCACCATCGTGGTCGCGCTCGCGCTCGTCGAGATGCGCGCGCGTACGCGTGCCGGCGAAGTCCTCTCCCTCGTGGCAGCCGTAGTCGCGGCATTCGCTTTTCTGGATTTCATGCACGTTTGCGCGGCGGCGCTTGTGGTTGTTTTGGAACGGGCAACGGGCTACCGCATCCTGTTCGCGATTCCGATCGCGGTCGTATGGTGCAACGTCAGTCCCGACGGCGTTCTCGCGGCGCCGCTTGCAACGCTCGTCGCTCTGGGCCGCACGTTCGAGGGGGGCCTGCGTTCGCGCCGTACGCAGATCGCCTGGCTCGCGGCAGCCGGCTGCACGCTCGCGATGCTCGCAACGCCGCTCGTCGCTGCATATCCGGCCGCGGCGCTCGAAGCTGCGCGCTTCGATCGGGATCTCTTGGGCATCGTCGCGCTCAACCCGCGCGACGTCGCACCGATGGGGTACCGCAGCGCGTTTCTCGCGATCGTTCTCTTTTTCGGCGTGGCCGGCGTTCGCGGCCGGCGCATCGAGGACACGCTGCTGCTGGTGTTTGCCGTCGCATTGACGTTCGTCAACGGCGCCGCACTGCCGCTGCTCGCGATCGTCGGCGTGCCGGTCATGGCCTACACGCTCAGTAAGGTCGCGCCGCAATTCTACGCCCCCCCTTCGCGCCGGGGAGGCTGGACCGACGCGCTGATCGCGGGCGTCGCGATCGTGCTCGCCTTCGGGTTTGCGGCCGGCAGCAACACCAAAGTTCGCGCGCCCTGGCCCGAGCGCGTCTCCCCCGCCGCACTGATCGCGGAAGCCGCCGCGGGCGGACGATCGCACCGTCTGTTCTGCGCGACTATCGAGTGGTGCGACTACGCGCTCTCCTATCCTAACCTCTCCGCTTTTGCCGACGGCCGGCTCGAACGCCTAACGCTCGCCGGGCGCGACGCGCAGCGTTCCGTCATGCGTGCGCGAGCCGGCTGGAAGGCCACGCTAGCCGCAGCGCATGTGGACACGATTCTCGCGCGCCGCGGCGATGCGCTGTCGTCGCTCTTGAGCCTCGATCCCGGTTGGGATCTCGCCGATGCGGATGCGGCGGCCGTGCTGTACGTCCGCTCGGGGGCCTCGCGGTGAAATACGGCTGGTTGATCGTTGCGATCTTCGCGGCGCGTTTCTTGGTCGTGGCCGTCGCGTACCTGCAGGCGGACGGCGATCTTTCCTGGCAACGCTGGCTCGGCGGCCAAATCGCGCGCACCGGCGCGATTCCGCAGACGCTCGGATGGGAAACCTTTACCGCGCCGGGCGCGCATTGGGTTCCGCAAGAGTGGCTGTTTGCGCTCGCGGCGCACGCCGGCCGCGAAGGGTTGGGCTGGGACCTCTTTTCCGGAGCGGTCGCGCTCTGCGCGATCGTCGCGCTCGCGCTGTCGGCGATGCGCGCCGAAGCGCGCGGGGCGTCCCCCAAAGCGATCGCGTTGTGCTCCGCCTTTGCCGGGATCGCGCTCTTCGAATCGTTCGGCGTTCGCGCCCAAGTGGTCGCCTGGCCGTTGCTCGTCGCCTATCTCGCACTCTTCGATCGCGAAGATCGCTTCGCGTGGTTCGCGGTACTCGTCGCCGCGGCGTGGTCGAATTTGCACGCCAGCGCGGCCCTGGCGCCGGCGCTCGCGTTTGCGATGACGCTCGGCGCCCTCGTGGACGACCGCGCGTTGACGCGGCGCGTGGTGCGCAAGGCGGGCATCGCGTTCGCCTCGCTCGTCGCCATTTGTTGCAATCCGTTCGGTTACCATCTGCCCGAGTACGCCGTTACGCTGCTGCGCAGTCCGATCAAAGCAAACATTCTGGAGTGGAAGGCGACGGGTCTCGACGACGCGTCATTTCTGTACGGTGCGTTCGCGCTCGTGCTGATCGCGCTCGCCGTCGGTTCGATTCACCGGCCGGGCGCGCGGAAGGTTCAGACGGCGGACGCGATGCTCTTCGCGATCTTTCTCGCCCTGATGTTTTCCGCGGCGCGCAATATCGCGATCTTCGCGCTGGTCGCGCTGCCGGCGGTCGCCGCAGCGCTCACCGATCGCGTTCCCTGGTTTCGCGCGGCGCCGGTTTCGCACGACCGCGCCGAACGGATCGCCCGCATCGCGCTTCCGAGCTTTGCGATACTGGTCGCGATCGTCGTCGCGGTCGGGTTGCTGCGCGCGCAGCCGCGCTCGAACGATGCGCTGGCGCGTTCCGCGCTGGCGGCCCTCGAGCGCGAACCCGGCGAGCACCGCGTGCTGTGTAACGATTTCGCCTATTGCGGGCTACTCGTAGGGGTCAAAGGCCAACGTGTATTCCTCGACGGTCGCGCGGACCCGTATCCCAAGGCGGTCTGGGACGACTTCGTCGAGATCGTTCGCTTGCGGCCGGCCTGGCGCGCGACGCTCGACGAACGCGGCGTCAATGCCGTCGTCGCCGACAAAGGATTACCGCTCGATGAGGCGCTCGCGCAAACGCCCGGCTGGCGCTCGGCGTTCGGCGACTCGCACTACCGGCTGTGGTTACGCGACCGGTTCGCCGTGCGTTCGTTCGAGCGCGGGATATAACGCGTCGGCGCGGCCGGCGTATTCCCGCGCGTTCCGCTCGGCGCCCGAACCCGCATACAACGTCGCAAGCGCTCGTAGCGCGTGAGCGTACATCGTCCGATACATGCTGCGTTGGGGGAGTGCAGCCGGCTCGGGCACATCGTCGCTGAGCAAATCGTTCGTGTAGAGCGCTTCCGCGGCGCGAAAGCGTTCGATCGCCTGGGCCGTGCGACCGGCTTGGACCTCCCGATCGCCGTCGGCGACATGTTCCGCGAATGTTCGCGCGTCGACCGCAACCCGCGAGAAATCGAGCGCGAGTGAGGGACCGACCGCGAAATAACTTTCGACCTCGCCGAGTCCCACGACGGTGCTCAAGGCTTTGCGGATATTGCTGGCGCTCGTGCGCAAACTTTGTCGTGCGAGATAGGCATTCGCCGCGGGCCAAAAAACTTCTAGGAGACGTTCGCGGGTCGCCGAGCCGTCCGGTTGCAGCGCGAGGAACCGAAACAACTCGCCGTCGCGGCGCCGAAGCCATTCGACGCGCTTTCCTTCGACCGTGACTTCGAAGCGGCCGAACAGCCGGACCTCGAGTTTCGGCCCCTCGCCGCCGGCGGCCGGTGCGCCGTCGGAGGAGACCGCGATTGCGTCGCGCAGCGGACGAAAGAATGCGTGACCGCGGTCGCTGCGACCGACGAACATCCCGGCGGCTACGAGCACGAACAGGCTTTCCACGTCGCCGCCGGTTGCCGAGAAGAACGCGCGCCGCACGCTCTTGCGCGACGCTTCGACTTCGTGTTCGACGAATGCCCGGAATTCCGGGAGGCAATCCTGGAGCCACCGTTCGTAGGCGTGCGAGAGCGAAGCCTTCGCTTTCGCAGCGTTTCTGACGGCGGCCGCGCAAACGATGGGCCAGCCTTCGGTTCGCTCGAAGAAATTTCCGAGGGCGGTCGAATCGAATGGGACGGACAGCCGCTCGCACATTGCGGCGACGTCGTCCGTCCTAAAAGCCAGCAATTCTTGCGGCATGAGCGCCGCGAGGCCGCGCGCGTGGAGGCCGCGCAGATCGAGCGCCGCGCTGGATTTGACGGCGCAGAGCAGCGACACGCCGTGCGGAACCTCTTCGCAGAGCGCAACGATCTCTTCGATGGTCTCGGGCGCAGCCGCGTCGACGTCGTCGAGCGCGAGCGTACACGGCGCGGCCGCCGCGATCGCGGCAAGCAAGGCGGAAAACGAGGCCGGCGTATAGCCGAAGCCCATCGCCGACGCCACCCGTTCGCGCAAACGCTCGGTCGTATCGCTCGCGCGCATGCGCACGTACGCTTTGCGGTGCTCGACGAGCGTCAATAAGCCCACGAGTGCGGTCGTCTTCCCGAAGCCCGGAGGCGCGCAAAGGACGCGCACCGGGCTCGCGGCGTTTTCCGCCATCCACGCCGTCATGTGCCCGCGCACGACGACGTCGGGGAGGCGCCGTGGAAGCCTTCGTTCTGGCAAACGTATCCTGACTGTGAGCCTATGCGAAGCCGGCGCGTCGCATACGGCGCGCTTGCACTTTGCGGAGTATATCCGACGCGGCGTGGCGGCGCAAGCGCGCGCCCGGCTCGTTACTCTCGTCTAGTGCGGACGTATTAGAAGAGGCCGGATAATGCTTTCTTGGGTGTTTCCGCGCGCGAACGTCGCAACGATGGACAGGTGCGTCGGTTCCGAAACGGCGGGCGCGGCAAACGACATTTGGTTTTCGAGCGGCGAGACGTCGGCGGCCGTAATTTCCTCACCCGACTCGTTAATCAGCGCGACGCGCAGGTGCGGAACGAACCGCGTGATGTTCACGAGGATGGGCTCGCCCGAGCGCACGGAGTCGCGCGCGAGCGCCACGATATCCGTATTCGCCCCGCGGGGTTGCGGCGGTTGCGCCGCAATCGTCACCGGAGGCAACGAACTGCCGGGTTGCGGCCGGGCATGCCGATCGACGTGACGGACGCGAACCGGAAGCTGTGTTTCGGTGACGCGCTCGCCGTTGTGGGCGACCACGCTCAGACGAAAGTCCTGATTGCGTTCGACGAGCGGCGCGATAACGATCGAGGAGCCGCGCGCACTAAGGAGTGCTTGGCCGCGTTCCGTGCCGTCTTGATCGAGCAGCTTCGCGACGCCGGCGCCGACTGCGGCCGAGTAACGAAGTTCGATCGGCGAGCCGCCGTCCACGACTCCCGCAGCGAGCGCGAATGCGGCGGCCGGCGGCGTTTCGCGCGACGGGGCGAAGGCGACGACGTGCGTGCTGCGCAGCGCCGAACCCAACCGGTTTTTGGCGACGACGCGTACGTCATAACCGCCCGAACGCGGAAGCGCCACGCTGAAACTGGATCCGTGCGGATCCAGGCTGCCGCTGCGGATCTCACGACCCTGCGGCGTCGCAATGGTGTAGCGTGCGCTCTCGACGTTTCCGCCGAGGGCGTACGCGACTTCGATCGGCGTGCCCGTCGCGGCTTTGGAAGGCGCCGCGAGCGCGGCGACCTGCGGGCGCTCGAAGGCGTATCCGCCGGCCAGTAGACTGCAGACTGCGGTAGCGGCTGCGGCGAACGCGAACGTGCGAGCGCGGCCGCTCGGGATTTCGAGCGGCTCGGCATCGATCGTAAGATGAGCGCCGCCGGCGTACAAGTCGGCAACGACGCTGCGCGGCGGCAGATTTTTTTCAAACGGGATCTCGATCGGTACGGCGACCGACGTCCGCGCGGGAACCGTAATCGAGCACCACGTCAGGCTCCGGTCCGACCGTGAGCGGCCGCGTTCGTACGCGATGCCGTGCAGCTGGGCATGCGTCTCGTTCGCGACGAGCAATTCATACGTGGCGACCTTGCGGCGCCGGTCCAAGCCGACGGCGCGCATGTGGCCCGCGATCGAGCCCGAGGCCAGCGCGAACGTCGAGCCCGCGCCGAGCGTGGCGGGGAGGTTGCCGGACGGGCCGGCGAGCGCGGGAGGCAGCATGCGTTCGGAAAGGTCGAGCATCTCTTCTGGGTATCGGCTTCCAGGCCGGCGCTCCGTACGCGCTCGCGGCCGCTTTTACTGCAGCAGATGCACCTTCCGCGGGCCGGAGCGGACGCCCAGGGCACCGGCCACGGCGGAAGCCGCCGAGGACAAGGCGCGCTCGGCGGCGTTGGCCGCACAGGCCAGGTCCGGGCTGCGGGCGCCCCGGTATTCGAGCGTCAGCGACGACCCGAAGGACGCACTTTTCATGCACGGGCGAACCGGCAGCGCGCTCAATGCCCCGGCTTTTTTGAGGGCGGCGAACAGCTGCCGCGCGGTCGCGATCTCGACGTGGCCGTGCCTGATCCCGGCGCCCGTCGTGAAGCTGGCGGAGCCCGAAGGGTCGAGCGCGATCGTGAAACCGGCGGCATTAGTCGAGCCGGAATCCACGATCAGGACAGCACCCGGTCCGGGCGTCAGGTGCGCGACCGGGCGTTTGACCAGCGACTCGATGGCCGGCGGCGTTCCTTCGTTCGGATTCGGAGCCTGGGTCGGGAGCGGCGCGACCTGGGCGAGCGCGGCCCCGAGGACAATTGCGAACATGTCCATCGAACGGTTTTCAGCCTCCCATGCGTTTCGTGCGAATGCCGCGTTCGCCGAAGAAGGCGATCGCCGCGTCGCGCAAATCGCCTTGCAACTGCACGACGCCGTCCTTGACCGTGCCGCCGGTGCCGCAGCGGCGCCGCAGATCGGCGGCGACTGTTTGGATCTCGCGGCTCGGGAGACCGAAGATCAGGGTCACGCTGCCGCCCCGGCGGCGTTCGCAGCCGACCCGCACGACGCCGTCGTCGGGTATTCCGCGCCGAGCGTCGACTCGGGCTATGGCCGAAGCGCGGGGACGCCTGCCGGCTGCGCTCGCATCGTCGGCCCGACGGGCGAGACCGATTTGAGCAGCATGCGGTCGGCGAGGGTCACGAACCCGTTGGCCAGCAGTGCAAGCAGCGCGACGTCGTCGAAGAGGCCGACGATCGGGATGTCCGCGAGCGGATCGAGCGGGGATACGATCAACACGCCGGCGGCGATGGCCGCGCCTTTGAGCCACATGGGAACGCCCTGGTGGCGCATGAGGGCAAAGGCGCGCGGCACGGTGCGGCGGGTGGCGAGGATCAGGCGTAGGAGTCTCACGCCCCGGTTGTACCCGCGCCGTCCGGGAAAGTGACGGTCTCAATAAGGGAACAGGACCCACGCCGAAGCGTGAGCCCTGTCGAGAGGGATATATTCACCGTATCGGCCGGCTCCGGGCGAACCTTAGCCGCGCGCCGCGAGGAGGTCGCGGAGCCGATGTTTTTCGACCTTGCCGAGAGCATTTCGCGGCAGATGCTCGATCGCGACGATTTCGCGGGGGATTTTGAAACTGGCTAGCCGCAGCCCTAGCGCCGTGCGGATCGCCTCGGCGTCGAGTTCGCCGGCACACTCGACAAAGGCGACGGGCAATTCTCCGCGCGCCGGATCGGGTGCGCCGATCACGGCGCTCGCGCGAATTCCGGGCAACGCGTTCAATTCGTTTTCTACTTCCAGCGGATACACATTGAAACCGCCGGTGATGATCAATTCCTTGAGGCGGCCGACGATCCGATAGACTTCGTTTTCCGCATCGTACGTCGCGAGATCGCCGCTCTTGTACCAGCGCATGCCTTCGTCGTCGCAGAAAAACGCCGCAGCCGTCGCTTGCGGCGCGTTCCAATAGCCGCGCGTCACCGAAGGACCGCCGACGAGCAATTCGCCGACCTCGCCCGCGGGCACGGCGGTTCCCGTTTCGCGCTCCGCGACGCGTACGCGAACGCCCGGCAGCGGGATGCCGACGCTTCCGGCGACGCGCGGTCCGCCGAAACGGTTGCCGAGCGCAAAACCGAATTCCGTCGCGCCGTACCGTTCGAGGATTTGCACGCCGAAGCGCTTTTCGAAGGCGGTGAAAACGTCGGGGGCGAGTGCCGCGGAGCCCGACACCCACAGTCGCAATGCCGGCGGTTCGCCGTCGAGCGCTTCGAGCAGGCGCACGTACATCGTCGGTACGCCGAAAAACATCGTCACGTCGTCACGCCGCAGCGTTGCGAGTGCCGTTGCGGCGTCGAAGCGGGCGTCGAAGATGAAACGGCCGCCGCTTGCGAGCGTTCCGTTAAAGCCCGCGCTCAAACCGTGCGTGTGAAAAAGCGGCAGCGCCGCGTACAGCGTGTCGCGCGCGCTCCAGCGCCAGGCGGTGACGACTTGCGAAGCGATCGCCGCGAGGTTGCCGTGCGTCATCACGGCGCCTTTGCTGCGGCCAGTCGTTCCGCTCGTGTAGATGATGACCGCATCGTCGTCGGCTCCCGGCGCGGGGTGCGGCATCGTTGCGGGAGTGGATTGCGAAGCCCACGCCTCGACGGTGGCGGCATCGACGATGCGCGCGGCCGGAAAGGCCGCGACGTGCGGCTTCGTCGTTTCGCTCGCGACGACGACCGACACGTTCGCATCCGAGAGGACGTGTTCGAGTTCGGCCGCCCGGTAAAGGACGTTGACGGGAACGACGATCGCGCCCAGGCGCAACGCACCCAGGTACGCAAACGCGAACCCAAGGCGGTTTTCCGAAAAGATCGCGAGCCGATCGCCGCGCCGCACCCCGGTTTCGCGCAAGTGCGCGGCGACTCGCAGCGAGCCCGCGTACAATTCGTCATAAGTGACGTCGTTGAGGGCAGGCGCTCCGCCGCGTTCGGCGCGTGCGGCGTCGAGAAAATCCAGAATGGTCATGCGGGCGAGAGCCTTTCGCGAGATGGGTAGAAGGTCCGGGTGGACGCGACGATCGTGGTCAACCTCGGGTCGCGTCGCTCGCGCGGCGAGGTCGAACGCATCGGCGAGGCTGCCCGCGCACGGGGCATCGAGGTCCGTGAGATTCGCGCGGCCAGCGGTGGTCGGCGGCTGCGCCGGGAGCTCGAACGCGCGCGCGCGAGCGGCGTGCCCAGCGTGCTGGTTGCGGGCGGAGACGGCTCGATGACGCTGGCTGCGAACGTCTTCGCGCATTCACAGGTCGCGATCGGCGTTCTGCCGCTGGGAACCGGGAACAGTTTTGCCCAGACGCTCGGCATAGAACTCGATCTCGAGAAGGCGCTCGACGTCGTCGCGGGCGGGCGGATCGCCGGCGTGGACTTGGGCATCGTGAACGGACGCTACTTTGCAAACTTCGCGACGGTCGGTTTCACGGCCGAGGTCGCGGCAGCGGCGCCGAACTGGCTCAAGCGCATCTTCGGTCCCGTCGCCTACGTTTTGGGCGGCCTCAAGACGATGGTCACGCACGAAGCGTTCTCCGCCGAAATCCTCGCCGACGGCGAACGGTTCGAACTCAAGACGCGGCACGTCATCGTCGCCTCGGGCAGGATCTTCGGCCGCCAACCCGTGCTTCCCGACGCCTCGCCTACGAGCGGAAAACTCGCGGCATTCACGTCGGGCGGCACGACGCGCACCGACCTCATCCGCACGTTCGTGGCCTTTGCGCTCGGCATGCAAACGAGCCTCGGCGACGCGCATCCCTTCTCGGCCGAACGCATCGAGGTGCTCGCCCGGCCGCCGCAGCCGGTGGACCTCGACGGCGAACGGTTCGGAAAGACGCCGGCGCACTTTGAGATCGTCCGCCGAGCCTTGCACGTCTTCGTTCCCGCCGATTTCGTGGATCTCGGAGCGTAGCGATCGTGGAAGCGCGCTGGGCGCTCGCGTCGTTAGTATGCTTCGCCGCCTTTTTTGCGCTGGCCGCGATCGTTTCGACCAGGCCGCCGACCCGCACCGATCGGCTTGCGATCGCGTTGCGTGGCTACGGCGTTCCGCTCGCGATCCTTTTCACGCGGCTCGGCCGCTGGTATGTCGTCACCTTCGTCTGCATCGCGGCGCTGGCGGTCACGTGGAGCGCTGGACGGCACGCCGTAACGATCGTGGCGTGGGTCGGCCTTTCGCAACTCTTGTCGCAAGCGGTCGTGATGATGTTCAAGCACCGGTTGCGCCGCATCCGGCCCGATTATTGGCTGCACGTTCAAGAAGCGGACACGTCGTGTCCGAGCGGCCATTCCGTCACGGGACTCGTGTTTTACGCGACGCTCGCGTCGCTCGCGGCGGCGAGTCCCGCGCTGCCGCACGCGGTCGCGGTCGTCGCGGTCGTCGCGCTGGCGATATGCGCCGTCGGGTTACCTTGGTCGCGCTTGGCGCTCGGCGCGCACTACTTCACGGACGTCGTGTGCGGTCTCTTGTTCGGCGCCGGCTGGGCTTTTGCGCTCTACGCGCTGGCGTTGCGCGCCGGCGCGGTCCCGTCATAACGCGGCGTTAGCGTCCGCCGCCGACGGGCAAGACCGCGCCCGTCACGTACGACGCCGCCGAAGACAGCAGCCATAAGACGGCTTCCACTACTTCAACCGCCGTGCCGGCGCGTTGCATTGGAATCGAACGCCGCAAACGCTCGAGCCGCTCGGGTGCGCCCGCGGCCGCATGCAAGCCCGTTTCGATCAAGCCCGGTGAAACCGCATTGACGCGAATGTTTTGCGCCGCGACCTCGCGGGCGAGCCCGACCGTGAAGGTTTCGATCGCGCCTTTCGACGCCGCGTAATGCAGCCATTCGCCCGCGCCGCCGATGTCGGCGGCGCGCGACGAAACGTTGACGATCGCGCCGCCGCCGGATCCGGACATACGCCGCACCGCCTCGCGCGCGCACAGCATGGTGCCGGCAACGTTGACGGCAAGGACGCGTGCCACGTCCGCCGCGTCGAGGTCGGTGAAGGAACCGAGTCGCCCCGTGATGCCCGCGTTGTTGACCAGCGCCGAGGGAGTTCCGAGCTCGCGGCCGACGGCGTCGAACATTGCGACGACCGCTTTTTCGTCGGACACGTCGGCCCGAACCGCGAGCGCCCGGCGATCGTACGAACGCACGGCGTGAGCGACGGCGTCCGCGCCCGCCTCGTCATGTAAGAAGTTGAGCGCGACGTCGTAGCCCCGCGCGGCAGCCAGCGTCGCAACCGCCGCGCCGATCCCGCGGCTCGCGCCCGTTACGAGAAGGACCGGCACGCGTCCGTTAGCCCGAGTCTTCCTGGGCCAACTGCAAGACGGCGCCTTTGATCGCTTCCACGTCGAGTTCCGTCTTCGTCGCGATGGCGATCAGAATGCGCTCTTGAACTTCTTGGTGGTAGAGCAGCCGTGAGATCGCCTCGTGATCGTGCTGCGCCCGAAGTTCGGCGTGCTGCGACGACTGCTTTTGCGCGACGGCGATGATGAAGATCAGGATCAGTTGCACGATATTCGAAATCGTGAGCAAGAACGCGAACGGATACGGGTCGAAGTGGGTCAACGTACCCACGATGATCCAGATGAATTGCAAGAGGATCGCGAGCATCAGCGCGATCGGCGCGCCCGTCGCGTCGGCAATCCGCTTGCAAAACTTTTCGATCGGCGAGAGTTGGTCCAAATGGTCTTGGTTGACGTTGTGGAGCAACGGGTGATCGGACGGCGTGATGAGCGGAACGTCGGCAGTCGTCATGGCGCCAGTATAGCAGAACGGTCAGCGTTTCTGCCACGGAACGAGTACGCTTTCGAGCCGGCCGGCGAGTGCCGTGAGGGCATAACCCAGTAACGACACGGCGACGATCGCGACGTAGAGTGTTTGCACGTCGAACAACTGGTTGCTGTTGAAGATCGTGAACCCCAGGCCCGACCGGGCCGCGACGAACTCGGCGGCAACCGCCAAGACCACGGCGAGACCGATGGCGACGCGCGCGCCCGCCATGATGCTCGGCAAGGCCCCGGGCAGCAAGACGCGCAGGTAGAAGGTGCGCGGGGTCAGGCGGTATGCGCGCGCCACGTCGAGATAGATACGCCCGATCTGCCGGACCCCGGATTCGGCGTTGATGACCATGACGAAGAATACGCCGATCGCGACGGTGACGTACTTCGACGCTTCCGCCAGCCCGAAAATGAACATGATCAACGGCAGCAGAGCGATTTTCGGGATCGGGTACAGGAGCGCGACCAGCGGATCGAAGTACGCCCGGACGTAGCGGTTGACGCCATCGCGAGGCCGAGCG
>JACRTZ010000028.1 GCA_014304965.1 Vulcanimicrobiota bacterium
GGTTCGCTTCCTTGAACGCCATTGAACCCGCGATCTTGAAGGCCATTTCCGACGAGTCCACCGCGTGGAAACTGCCGTCAAAAGCCGTCACCCGGAAGTCGAGGACCGGATAGCCGGCCATGCAGCCGCTTTCCGACGCTTCACGGATGCCTTCTTGGATCGCTTTGGCGTACTCGCGCGGAATCGCGCCGCCGACAACTTTCCAAACGAATACGTAGCCGGCGTTCGGCTCGAGGGGCTCGACCCGAATCCACACGTCGCCGTACTGACCCTTGCCGCCCGTCTGCCGAACGAACTTGCCTTCTTTTTCGACCGTCTTCGTGATCGCTTCTTTGTAGGCGACCTGCGGTTTGCCGACATTCGCTTCGACCTTGAACTCGCGCTTGAGGCGATCCAAGATGATCTCGAGATGCAGCTCGCCCATGCCGGCGATGATCGTCTGCTGCGTCTCTTCGTCGGTGCGCATGCGAAAGGTCGGATCTTCTTGCGCGAGGCGCGTCAAAGCCGTGCCGAGTTTATCTTGGTCGGCTTTGGTTTTGGGCTCGATCGCCTGCGAGATGACGGGCTCGGGGAACACGATGTTCTCGAGGATGATCGGGTTCTTCTCGTCGCAGAGCGTGTCGCCGGTGCGCGTGTCCGACAGACCGACGGCCGCGGCGATGTCGCCCGCACCGATCGAGTCGATGTCCTCGCGATGGTTCGCGTGCATCCGCAGGATGCGGCCGATGCGCTCCTTGCGTCCCGAGCGCGCGTTATAGAGGTACGAACCCTTTTCGAGCGTGCCGGAATAGACGCGGAAGTAGGTCAGATTGCCGTACGGGTCGGTCGCGATCTTGAACGCGAGCGCGGCGAACGGCTCTTTGTCGTCGGGCTTGCGTTCGATCGTTTTCGACTCGTCCTTGGGATCGAGACCGCTGATCGTTTTGGCTTCGAGCGGCGACGGCAAAAAGTCCACGACCGCGTCGAGCAGCGGCTGGACGCCTTTGTTCTTGAAGGCCGAACCGCACAGCATCGGCAGCACCGTGCCGGCGATCGTCGCCTTGCGCAACGCCGTCTTGAGGCGATCCACCGGCAGCGTTTCGCCCGCGAAATACTTCTCGAGCAATTCGTCGTCTTGTTCGGCGATCGCTTCGATGAGCGCGCCGCGCCACTTTTCGGCCGTGTCGCGGAGTTCGCCCGGTTCGAGCTCTTCTTCGGTCGAGGTCGAGCCGAGGTCGTCGGTATAGATGATCTTGGTCATCGTGAAGAGGTCCACGACGCCCTTGAACTGATCTTCCGCGCCGATCGGCACTTGGATCGGCACGGCGTGCGCGCCCAGGCGTTCGCGAATCTTCGCGACGCAATTGAAGAAGTCGGCGCCCATGCGGTCCATCTTATTGACGAACACAATGCGCGGAACTTTGTACTTATTGGCTTGACGCCAGACGGTTTCGGATTGCGGCTGCACCGCGGCGACCGAGTCGAAAAGCGCAACGAGACCGTCGAGCACGCGCAGCGACCGTTCGACTTCGACCGTGAAGTCCACGTGGCCGGGCGTGTCGATGATATTGATGCGCGTTTCGCGCCAGGTGCATGCGGTTGCAGCCGAGGTGATCGTGATGCCGCGTTCTTGCTCTTGCACCATCCAGTCCATGGTCGCGGCGCCGTCGTGGACTTCGCCGATCTTATGGGTCCGGCCGGTGTAGAACAGAATACGTTCAGTCGCAGTCGTTTTGCCCGCATCGATATGCGCGGCGATTCCGATATTACGCGTCCGTTCTAACGGATACTCGCGGACGAGGGTTGCCATCGCGAATTACCAGCGATAGTGCGCGAAGGCTTTGTTGGCCTCGGCCATCTTGTGAGTGTCTTCGCGCTTCTTCACGGTCGCGCCGATGTTGTTGGCGGCGTCCATGAGCTCGGCGGCCAGCTTCTCTTCCATCGAGCGGCCTTCTTTACGGCTGCGCGCGTACTGGATGAGCCAGCGCATCGCCATCGCCTGACGGCGATCGGGACGAACTTCCATCGGCACTTGATAGGTCGCACCGCCGACGCGGCGCGGACGGACTTCGACCATCGGCATCGCGTTGCCGAGGGCCTGATTGAACACGTCCATCGGATCGCGCGAGAGCTTGTCTTGCACGATGTCGAGCGCGCCATAGGTAATGCGCTCGGCTAGCGAACGCTTGCCGGCGAGCATGACCTTATTGATGAAGCGCGCCAAAATCTTCGAATTGAAGCGCGGGTCGGGAAGGATCTGCCGTTTTGGGACGGCTCCCTTGCGAGGCATTTAGAACAAACCTTATTTCTTGGCGGCGCGCTTGGCGCCGTATTTCGAACGCCCTTGCCGACGGTTCGCCACGCCCGACGTGTCGAGCGTGCCGCGGATGATGTGGTAACGGATGCCCGGGAGATCTTTGACGCGGCCGCCACGGATCAGCACGACGGAGTGCTCTTGGAGATTGTGGCCGACGCCCGGGATGTAGGCGGTCACTTCCTCACCATTGGTGAGGCGGACGCGCGCAACTTTGCGCAGGGCCGAGTTCGGCTTCTTGGGCGTAATCGTCTTGACTTGCGTGCAAACACCGCGCCGAAACGGATTGCCGCGGACGTCGAACGAGCGAAGCGGCAAGTCGGGATGACCCGGCTTCGGCCCCGTTTGCGCGACGCGCAGAGCCGGTGCTTTCACCTTTTTTTCGAGCTTTTCGCGTCCCTTACGGACGAGTTGACTGATGGTCGGCACGCACTCTCCAAGCGATTGCGCCGGGCATGGGACGAAGGTCCCCGCGGACGCACACAAAGTCCGCCCCACCCGCGGGTAGGCCGGAACCATCGGAGTATATCAGTTTGCGCTTCCGAGCGTCAAATAGGTTTATCGCCCTGGGATCGCGGAGGCCGCCGACCCAGAGCCGGCTCAGCTCGCTCGCCTTGGCGATTAGGCAGCCGCGACGCAGGGTCCGAACCCGCGAAATAGGCGCCCGCGCCGGTCGGACACGGCCGCCTCGCCCAAGGCGGTAAGACTGTAGCGGATCTCGGACGCATCGTCGTCGCGGTCGTCGGTGGCATTCTGGGATTCGTTTGGATCGTACATTGCTGTCCTCGCTCTCGGTCTGCCTTCGTTGGGCCAAGCATACGGGGGCAGAGTGCCACCAGGTTGGCACAGTGAAAAGGCGTCCGGAAAAGATTTCGAGGCTCCCGCCCGGCCGGCCGATAAGCAAGCGGGCATGAACCGGCGATCATTATTTTGAGGCGGGCGGCGGTCGCTGCGGCGATGTTCGCCATCCTTATGACCGGGTGCACAAAGGTCGGGTCGTCCGCCGGCAGCGGCGCGCGCAATCCATGGACGCAGCCGGGCGTACTGCGCATCGCCGTCGCCGGCACCATCAAGAGCCTCAATCCGCTGCTTTCCACGACCACGACCGAGGCGCTGGCCGAGACGTTCGTGCTCGATCCTCTGATCGCGACCGATCCCGAAGGCCGCGACGTGCCGGTCTTGGCCGAGCGCGTCCCGACCCTCGAGAATGGCGATATCGCTAAGGACGGGCTGACCATTACCTACCGGCTGCGCAAGCACGTCCGCTGGCAGGACGGCGCGATGTTCACGAGCCGCGACGTCAAGTTCAGTTTTCGCGCGATCATGAACTCGAACACCGCGATCACCTCGCGCCACGGCTACGATCTCGTCTCGAAGATCGACACGCCGGACGATTTCACCGTCGTGCTGCACCTGAAGCACCCGTTTGCACCGGCCGTCCATACG
>JACRTZ010000261.1 GCA_014304965.1 Vulcanimicrobiota bacterium
CTACTCGGCTCTCACCAAGACGCGATTGCCGCAAGACGTGGTCGTTACCGGGGAAGTTTCTATTTCGGGCAAGGTTCGCGCCGTGGGGGGGATCGTCGAGAAAATGTACGCAGCGCGTCAGGCCGGAATGCGTCTGGCCTTGATTCCCAAGGAGAACGAGCGCGACGTGCGCGGACAGTCCGGAACCCTGGAGATCGTGCCCGTCGCCACGGTTGAAGAAGCGCTCGCCGTCTTCGACGTCGCGATGCGGAAGCGCGGGCGCTGATGGCAACGATTGCCGCGCCCGGCCTCGGCACCGTGGATCGCATCCCACCCAACAATCTCGAGGCGGAAATGGCCGTTCTCGGCTCGATCTTGGTGGATCGCGAGATGATGGCGACGGTCGCCGAAATCCTCAAGCCCGACGATTTCTACGCGCACGTGCACGAGACGGTCTACACCGCCCTTTTCCAACTGTACGAACGCGGCGAGCCGCTCGACAAGATCACGCTCGCCGAGGAACTGCGTCAGCGGAATCTGCTCGACAAAGTCGGCGGCCTCGCCTATCTGTCGTCGTTGATGGAAACCGTGCCGACCGCGGCTTCCGCAGAATATTACGCCGCGATCGTGCGCGAAAAAGCGACGCTGCGCGGCCTCATTCACGCCGGGACGCAAATCACGAAGATCGGTTTCGAAAACGAAGAGGATGTCGAGGGCGCGCTCGACCGCAGCGAGCAGATCGTGTACGAGGTAGGGCGCCGTCAGAACGCTGGCGACTTCACACCGATCTACAAGCTGCTCAAAGGCACGTTCGAGCAGATCGACCGGCTCTATCATAGTCACGGCGACCGCACGGGCGTCACCTCGGGATTCCGCGACATCGACGAATACACGGCCGGTTTCCAGCCGGGTAACTTCGTCATCCTCGCGGCGCGCCCGGCCATGGGCAAGACCTCGATGGCGCTGACGATGGCGGTGGCCGCGGCGCGCGAAGCGCAGAAGCCGATCGCGTTTTTCTCCCTCGAAATGACCAGCGAAGAACTCGTCTCGCGCTTGCTGTCGGCCGAAGCGCGGATCGATTCGCAGGCGCTGCGTCGGGCGAAAATTCGCGATCACGAATGGGAGAAAATTTCCGAAGGGATGAGCGCGCTCTCTCAAATCCCGATCTACATCGACGATTCGGGTTCGGTTACGGTGACGGAGATTCGCAGCCGCTGCCGCCGCCTGCAATCGGGCGAAGGCCTCGCCGCGGTGTTCATCGACTACCTGCAACTCGTTCGGCCGGCGTCTCTCGGCCGCAATCAAACGCGCAATGACGAACTCGGCGAAACGTGCCGCATCCTCAAGGCGACGGCCAAGGATTTGCAAGTTCCGATCATCGCGCTCGCACAGTTGAACCGCGCCGTCGAATCGCGTAATGACAAGCGCCCGATGCTTTCAGACCTTAGAGATTCGGGGAGCATCGAACAAGAAGCGGACATGGTGACGTTTCTGTATCGCGACGCGTACTATCACCCGGAAAGCGCGCCGGAAGCCGACGTTACCGAGTTCATCATCGCCAAGCAACGCAACGGGCCGACCGGGATGGTGAAGTTGCGCTTCCAGAAAGAGCATACGCTGTTCGTCCCGTACGGCGACAGTTCGTACTATAGCGGCCCGTAGCGCCGGCGCCGCCGACCTGCCGAAAATCGCGGCTTGGCTTGCGGCACGAAGCGTCGTCGTAGCGGAACGATCGTTACGCGCACGTGTCGAGGACGACGACGGCGGCATCCTCGTCACCGCCAACGCGACGGTGTCCTTGGCGTTCGATGGGGGCGCTCTCTACTTGTACGATTTTGCGGGCGACCTTGGCGACCTGAGCGAACTGCTCGAGAGCGCCCGCGCGGTGGCGGCCGCGCGCTTGGCCGCCGTACTCTGCGTAACGGCGCTGGACGGCGATCCACTGGTCGGCGCGCTCCTCGAGCGAGCGTTCGAACGCGATAGCGACGACCACGAAATCGACCGGGGCAGCGTGCGCCGGTCAGTATTGCTCGTCCGCTCGCTCGACTAAGATACGCGGCGGGAGTCTCAACCAAGCGCGTCAGATTTCGCCGCGACGATTTCGTGCACTTCGGGATCGCCGATGCCGTGATGCAGATACGAGCGCGAGAGCGTCACGTACTCCGGCCCCGCATGCTCGACCCACGCAACGGCATCGCCCTCGAGTTTTTTCTTCACTTGCGCCGGCGCGCCCACGGCGACCGTTTCGGCCGGAATCTTGACGTTCGCGCCGACGACGCTGCCCGCGCCGATCAGGGCTCGCCGGCCGACGGTGGCGCCGTTGAGAACGACCGCGTTGACGCCGATCAAGGCGCCGTCCTCGATCGTGCAATCTTCCATGAACGCGTTGTGTCCCACAGTTACGTCCGCGCCGATCGTCGTCGTGCTGTCGTTGCCGACGTGGATGACGGAGTTGTCCTGAATATTGGTGCGCGCGCCGACGCTGATCAGCCCGTTGTCGGCACGAACGACGACGCCGAACCAGATGCTCGCTTCCTCGGCGATTTCGACGTCGCCGATCAGTACGGCGGTCGGCGCGACGAAAGCGGTCGGGTGCACTCGCGGGGTCTTTCCTTTATATTCGATGAACATGCGCGCTCCTCGCCGAACGGTGAGGCATGGCTATTCAGGCGCGGGGCCGAGGAACCTCGTGAGCGCGCACAGGCACCAAACGCCGTTGCGCGGCGCGAAAGCGACGCCCAAACCGCGCGCCGACGACCCCTCGTACACTGCGGTCAACTACGAGTATGCCGGCAAAACCGGCCACGTGCACGAGGTCGTGACGATCGGCGGCCGGGAACTCGCAAAAATCGGCTTCGACGACAAGAAGATTGTCTATTATCTGCTCGACGATCTCGTGATCGAAGCAACGCCCGACCGCCGCACGTTTCACGACGACCCGTAAGTCCCGCAATTATGCGACGCGCAGGCGCGCCGTCGTATAGTCGAGCGTGACGACGCGTCCTGCATAGGCATTCGCGCCGAGTTTCACGGTGACGTCGTCGCCTTCGAACACATCGTCGTCGGGGCGGGTCGTAAACTCCACGTTGCTAAACTGCGACGATCCAAGGCGGACGACGGGTACGGTGATGCCGAGGATGCCGCGGCCGATTCCGCGCGTCGCCCATGTGGGATTGGCGTCGAGCCATTGCGCAAACGTTTCGTTCTTGACGAAGCTCGTCGCGCGCACGCTCGAGACAGCGCTGCCTTCCGCTACCGATGCGGCGATGTCGAATGACGCGGGCATCCCCTTGCCGGCGATCTCGAGCTCGACGCGCGGATAGATCTTTTTCATCGTGAGCGGCGCGGTTGCTTGCGCAGCACGCAGCGGCGAGCCGAGCAGCGCGAGGGCGCCTTTGCGAAAATCCAGATGCCAAATGCGGTCCGCGAACCACGAACCGCCGAGTTGCGCTTCGAAGTCTTGAAGGATGGGTTCCGCACGCTCGTCGGCCGAGCGCACGTGTATGGTCAGCACGCCGCCGTCGCGCGAGGGCGCCGGAATGGATGAGGCCGCGCGAAAAGCCGGAAGATGCGCAGACTTCCCGTCGGTCGGAAGGTGATATTTGCGCACGACGTCGTCGAACACGAAGCCGCTGCCGTCGGTGTCCAGCCAGCAACGGAATTCGCGGCCGTCCGGGGTTTTGGGAATCGCAAAGAGCCGCCCGCCCCGCAGGACGGCCGGCAGATCGGACGCGTGAAGGG
>JACRTZ010000041.1 GCA_014304965.1 Vulcanimicrobiota bacterium
ATGGCGCGCTACTTTGAAGGGGCATATCTATGCGTTTCTGCCGATCACAACTGCTGCTCTGCTGCAGCGGCAAATCCTTAGCATTTTCGGTACTAGCTGTGCTCGCATTCGCGACGACCAGCTGCAGCGGTCCAGGAGGCAGCGCCGGTTTCCTGACCCCTTTGCCGACTAAGTCACCCGGCTCTCCAACCCCGTCTCCCTCTCCGACGTCAGCCTCACCCACTCCGGTACCATCTCTCACGCCGAGCCCGAGGCCGACCGGGTCCGCCTCGCCCACGCCGATCCCGACGCCGACCGCGTCCGCCTCGCCAACGCCGACGCCGTCGGCGATCATGCTTATCGGGCTCAGTCCCCCATTCAATTACGGCGTTCCCAATCAGCTCGCAGTTAACGGTGTGGGAAATTTGTGTGGCGCTCCGACGACGGCGACATTCCAAGCAAGCGAAGCAAACTACGCCGGCGTATTCACGGCCGTGAGCCAAAATACGGCCGTCGCGACCGTAACACCCACGCAGGTGACCGGCCAGGTGTTTACCGTCACGGCGACAACGGCGGAAAACACCAACAACAACAAAACATCGATTACGGTGAGCGACACGCGGGGAAACACCGCAACGGAGTCGGTCATCATCGCCAACTGCGCCCCCCCCTAGTATAGAGGCGATATCGAGACTTGCGGTAAGCGCGCCCCTCCCGACCCCAATGGGCGCGGGGGCGCGCCGCTCCCTTATCCGACGATCACGCGCAGCAGCGTTTATTTCGGCGAAAGATGGCAAAGGGTTGGGCGCGATGTTCGGCACGGAACTGCTAGGTCGTCAGTGCACTGGGTATAACAGAGCGGGTCTCTTGTTCCGGCCTAACAACTGATCGAACGACCGTTTCGGGGACGGGCGCCAAACTCACGAACGCGCTCTCGCCGTCGCGGTCCCGTAAATAGGTCATGTCGCTCGGCGCGAGGCTGCTGCGTGCGGTTCCGCGAACAGGTACCACAATGGGAGGCCCGGTCGAAAGCCGCCTTTTCATTGGGCGCGAGGCCGAATTGGCGCACCTTCACGAGTGGCGCATCGCTGCCGCACGAGGACGCGCCTCGGTGACCCTGATCGGCGGCGAAGCCGGAATCGGCAAGTCGCGGCTGTTGCGGGAGTTCACCCGGACGCTTAACGGCGGTCGCGCGCCGCTTCTCGCGCAAGCCGAGTGCCTAGAACGAGCGCCGCGGCTGCTCGGGCCGTTCCGCAGTATTGCTGCGGCCGTTGCCGGCGCGGCGCCCTTCCTGAACGCACCGATAACTCCGCTCAGCCGGCACGTGCTCGAACACTTGCTGCCCTATCAGCAAGTCGATGTGGGCCGTGACGCGCAACCGTTGGAAAAGGCGGATCTCTTCGCCGGAATTCATGAGCTGATCGCGACGATCGCACAAAGGCGCACAACCGTCTTCACGATCGAGGACCTCCATTGGGCCGATGCGGTAACACTCGAATTGTTCGAGTATCTTGCGCCGCGCATCGGCACATTGCGGCTTTCGATCTTCACGACCCTGCGGGACGATGTTCTGCCGGATGGATCGCCGCTCAGCGCTGCCGTCGGCCGCCTGGAACGGGAGCCGTCGGTCCACGTTATGAGACTGCAACCGCTGGCCCGGCCGGCGCTGCGCAAGCTGCTCGAAAGCGCGCTGGACGGACGGAGTTCCGCAAGCGACGATGCCTTGCGCGACATCGAACTGCGTAGCGAGGGCAACCCGCTCTGCGCGGAAGAGCTGCTGAAGAGTTGGCTCGATCGCGGCTTGCAGCGGCACGAATTGTCCCGCTCGATCCAGGCGTTGATCGCCGACCGCGTCGCTAATCTGAAAGATGGCGAGCGGCACGTGCTCATGCACGCCGCCGTCTTGGGGCAACGTTTCGATGCGGAGATTCTCGCACAGGTC
The DNA here is from genome assembly GCA_014304965.1 of Vulcanimicrobiota bacterium. Classification (GTDB taxonomy): domain Bacteria; phylum Vulcanimicrobiota; class Vulcanimicrobiia; order Vulcanimicrobiales; family Vulcanimicrobiaceae; genus Cryoxeromicrobium; species Cryoxeromicrobium davisii. The sequence continues at coordinate 1,922 of JACRTZ010000041.1, forward strand.
CTGGCCTGTCCGATCGAATCGCTCGCACCTGCGTTACGGCGTGCGCGCGAATTGAATCTACTCGTCGAAGAGACGGGGTCGCGCTCGAGTTTTCACTTTCGGCACGCGCTGACACGCGAGGCGCTTTACGGCCGGCAACTTGCGCTCACGCTGCGCCCGCTGCACGAGCGCATCGCGCGTACACTCGAAGCGCTGACCGACGGTGAGGACCGTCTGGACGAGCTCGCCTACCATTGGTGGCAGGCGGTCTGCCCGCAACGCGCGCGGCACTACAACGAACTCGCCGCGTTTGGCGCGCTCCGCTTGTGCGCCTATGCGGACGCTATCGTCTACTTGGAACGCACGATCTCCTTGACGGACGATGTTTTCGAGCGTGCGCGTTTGATGAGCCTGCTCGGGACGGCGTCCCGTTCGGACGGAAATTCGGAAGCGGCGGTTCGTTGGTGTTTCGACGCCGTTGCCGCGTTCGTCGATGCGGACAAGCCGTCCGAGGCGATTGGATCGCTGCTGTTCGGTTGTGCGGAACTCGGCAATGCGAATCGCGGTGATGAAGGCTGCGCACAACTCGAACGCTTCCTGCTGCAATACGGCGAACGGCTCGCACCCGCAGAACGGGGACATCTGCGGTGCGAGCTGCTGCTCGAGCGGGCGGAGCGCATCGATAACGCCCGGCCGGCGGACGCCGCAATCGCCTTGGAAACTGAGATAGACGGGTTCGAGAACGGTGCACGACTGCGCTACTGGACGGCCCGCATGACCGCACATGCACAGCTCGGCGATTTGAGCGCATGGCGCCGCGATGTCGGTGAAGCACGCGCATTATTGAAGAGCGCTTCGATGGGACCGCTGCTCAATCAGGTTTCCACGTTACACTATATTGGAATAACCGCGCTCCAACTGGCGCAGCACGACGAGGCGCATCGCGCACTAGCCGCGTCCCGTTTGCTCCTCGACACGCACGGGCTGCGACCGCAACTGGCCTATCTCGAAGCGTTGTGCGCAATCGACGCCTTCTTGGCCGGACGTTTGGAAGATGCCCGCTTGGCGGCCACTTTTGCGGCGCATCACGCGCGTTTCGAATCTGCGCGCGCCGTGCTCGGCTACGTGGGGCCGCTCATCGGCCTGGCTCTCGGCGACAAGACGCTGGTGGAGACCACGCTCTTCGAAGACGCAGCGCAGGCCGTGCTCGCGCGCGGTCTTCGGTCGTATAGCGACCTCGCCTGCGGTTCGGTCGCGGCCGCCTGGCTCGCCGCCGATCGCGTCGATGAGGCGCGCGCGGTGCTGGAAGCGGCCGTCGCGAGCATCGTCGTAACGACCCAAGCTCAGTTCATCTGGCCTTTAGCGGCCCAGCACGTCGGCTTGCGTTCGCTCGATGTGCTCGTGGCGGCGCTGGGCGCCACCAGGCGCAACCCCGAGCACGTGGTTGGGCATGCGGTCGCGGCGCACGTCGAAGCGATCGCGGGCCGGCGCACCGGCGATCGATCTCGACGACTCCGGAGCGCCGGCGAAGCGGCGAAACGGTATCGCCTCCTGGGCTGGCCGTTGTACGAGGCGCAAGCGCGAGAACTGCTCGACGATCTGCACGAAGCACGCCGACTGTATCGGGAGTGCGGAAGCGTGACCGACGCAAGCCGGCTCGGGCTCATCGACGGTCCGGTCTCTTCCGCAATCGCGACGGACGACGACGGGACATCGCTTTCGCGGCGCGAGCGCGACGTCGCAGCGCTGGTCGCCGATGGCTTGTCGAACCGTGCCGTCGGTGAACGGTTGCGCATCAGCGTGAAAACC
>JACRTZ010000134.1:0-614 GCA_014304965.1 Vulcanimicrobiota bacterium
ATTTTAGCAGGTTACACATTTTGCTGGTTACCAAGGAGAAGAAAGACATCATGATCGCCCGCCAACAAGCAACCCGTCCGCTCGTCCGGACCATCGCCGAAGTAGAAGCGGCGCTGTACGAGCGGATGATCGACGAAGCCGACCTCCACTTTCGCGCCCGGCAGCCCGTTCTCGGCGCCCCGCGCCGCGCGCTCGCAAGCGCCCTCAGCCGCCTGGCCGGTGCGATCGCTCCTTAAAGAGCGAAGCGGGTCCGCAAAATATCCCGAGCGTGCGCCGTGACGTATTGCTCGGGGAAGTCGGGGTTCGCGAAACCGGTTATTTTCAGCGCCGCATAGATGCCGAGCGATAGCGCGAAGACGACCGACGCCGTTTTGGTGACGGCGTCGGCGTCGCTCCGCATTCCGGGGATCAACCAGGCTATCGTTACCGCCATCAGCAGCAAGAAACGAATGGCGGTGCGCAGCGTATCGTCCCACAGCGTGCTTTCCGGCAACTGTGCGAGGCGCGAAATGGCAGCGTACGCTACGATCGCCGCCGCGTAAGCGGCGACCAACGTCACGGACGTTGTGGCAAGCCGCGCGAATCCTCGCATAGTAGAGTCATGGGCCCGCGAG
>JACRTZ010000134.1:624-3705 GCA_014304965.1 Vulcanimicrobiota bacterium
GTGCATCGGCGGTCACAGGCGGAGACCACGTTGACGGCCGTCGAAGGTCCGCGCGTGCAGAATCGCGTCGGCGCGCTACGGAACGCGCTCGGTCCCGGCATTGCGGGCGGCCTCGTGGCCGGCGCAATCGCCCAAGCGTACTTGCTCGCGAGCGTCGTCTTCGTCGCGCACGCGTCGGGCGCCATCGCGTTCTATCAGTACGTCGCGAGCGCCCTCGTCGGCAAAGCGGCGTACGCCGACGCGAACGATGCGTGGCTCGGCATCGTCGTGCTGTTCGCCGCGAGCGCCCTGTGGGGCGCGGGCTACGCGTATGTGGCGAACGAATTGCAACAGCTGCGCGAACGCCCGTTCGTTTCCGGAATCGGGTACGGCGTCGTCGTGTACTTTGCGATGCAATTGATGGAAGTCGCGGCCGCGATCTACCGGACGCCCAACACCTTTGCGCTCGTCAACGGTTTGGTCGCAGGCATGCTGTTCTTCGGCGTCCCGCTCGCCTATTTCGTGCGGTTGCGCACGGCGCGATGATCGCCGAACTGACGATCGATCTTGGCGCGCTGCGCCGCAACGCGCGGCGCCTCGCCGCGCACGTCGCGCCGTCGCACTATGCGGCGGTCGTCAAATCGAACGCCTACGGACACGGACTCGTTCCCGTTGCCCGCGCGCTCGAGGGCGTCGCGACCGCCTTGTGCGTGTATCGCGCCGACGAGGCGCTCGCGATTCGCGCCGCCGGTATCGCGACGCCGCTTCTGATCCTCGGCCCCGTCGAAACGCGCGAACTCGACGACGTGTCGGCGGCCGACGCAGCGATTGCGCTCTGGGATGCAGGCGCCTTCCGCAACGAAGTTGCGCGCGCGGCGCGGAAGCGCGAGCGGCGTTTTCCCGTTCACGTGAAGGTCGATACCGGAACGACGCGGCTCGGATTCGACGCGGCAAAAACGGCGGATGCGATCGCTTCGCTCGCGAGCGACGACGGCGTGGACGTGCGCGGCGTCTACACCCATCTTGCTGCGGCCGAAGAGTTGGAGTCCGACTACACCGTCGAACAACTGCAGCGCTTCGAACGTGCGCTCGCTCCGGTGGAAGCGCTCGTGCGCGAGCATCGCATCGCGCGGCATGCGGCGGCTTCCGCCGCGGCGATGCTCTTTCCGGCCTCGCGCTACGATCTCGTACGCGCCGGCATCGCAACCTACGGCATCTGGCCGTCGCCGGAAACGCGCGCGGCCGTCGCGCACGCCCTCGAACTCGAACCGGTCCTTGCGTGGACGACCAAACTCGTCGTCGTGCGCGACGTGGAAGCGGGCCGATCGGTCGGCTACGGCTGCGGCTTTCACGCGCAACGCGCGTCGCGAATCGGCGTGCTACCGATCGGTTACGCCGAGGGACTGCCGCGCTCGCTGTTCGGCGCGGGCGTCGCGCTCGTCGGAGGGCGCCGCGTCCCGATCGTCGGACGCGTTTGCATGAACATGACGTTCGTGGACGTCACCGGCGTACCCGAAGCGCACGCGGGCTCGACCGTCACGCTGGTGGGTTGCGACGGCGAGGAACGTCTCGAGGCCGACGAACTCGCCGGCCTGGCCGGTACGATCGGCTACGAACTCGTCGCGAGGCTACCCGCGGAGGTTCCGCGCCGCTACCTGGAAGCCGAGATGCGAACCTCGGGCCGCTCGGCTGCGTTGACGGGGTAGCCATGATCGCCGTCGCGCTGGCCACCGCGCTTTCGATTTCCCTTAACGGGTCGCCGCTGCACGCCGATGCGCCGCCCCTCGAACGGAACGGCCGCGTCCTGTTGCCCGCGCGTGCCGTGTTCGACGCGCTCGGCGCGGCGGTGGACTATCGCGGCGCGAGTCAACACATCGACATTCGGCGCGGCAAACATTTCGTGCGCGTGACGCTCGGTTCGGATCGGGCGTTGGTGGACGGACGCACGGTGCGGCTGGACGCGCCTGCGCGCGTGTACGACGGCCGCACGTACGTGCCATTGCGCTTCGTCGCGCAAGCGCTCGGCGCGAGCGTGGAATACGATGGTGCGCTGCGCGTCGTGACGATCGCAGACGCGAACGTGCCTTCGGCGCTGGTAACGAACCTCGGCACCGGTGCTGCGAAATCCCCGGGCGCGATCGCGGGCGCGCTCGCGCTGCCCTCGATCGAGAACCGCCACCCGGCGCAAGGCGAAACGGTCACGGGCGCCTACCCCTCGATTTCGGCGTCCGTGCAAACGCACGGCGGCGCGCCGATCGACGATAAAACCGTACGAATGTTTCTCGACGGACGTGACGTAACGGACCGCCTCTTTCGCTCAGGCGACACGATCGGGTACACGCCTGCCTACGAACTCGGCGGCGGCGCGCACGAAGTGACGGTTCAGGGCGCGGATCAAAGCGGCGCGCGTTTCAGCTCGACCTGGAACTTCCGCAGCACGTTTGCATACGCGCCGGGACAAACCGCACCGAACGTTCCGCCGGCGGGCAATCCGTATTACGATCGTCCGCTGTCGTTCTACGTGAACGGTGGCAGCGCGTACGGATACGGCGGCACGCTGCAAGTACTCCTGATCGGGCCGCCCGGCGGGTCGGGCTACGTCAACCTGTGCGGCTACGGCGCGCCGTATCCGCTGCGCAATTGGGCGGGCGACCCGTACCGCTATTACGCGACGATTCCGCTGCCGACCAACATCTACGCGCCGTCGTGTTACGTCAACGGGTATTTCTACGGCACGAACGGGTTCGCGAACTACCTCTCGCTCGGCTCGCCGATCGTCATCAACACGCTACTGCCGAACAAGCAATTCAACCTGAACAATCCGAACGCCCCGCAGAACGGCGTTCCGAACGGCCTCCCGACCGCGAAGCCGTTTCCGATTCCGAGCCCGTCGCTCGATCCGTCGCACCGCCGGCTGCCGATGGGCGGACCGGCGCCGGTCCCCGCACCCACGCCGATGCCGACGCCGCATTCGAGCGCTCCACCGCGACCGATCCGCACGCCGCAACGCGTGCCCTCGCCGCGGCCGACCGGGACGGAGCGCCCCGAGCGCCAGCCGCTCTAAGTTTCGGCTACGCCTTGAGCGCGGCGATCGCGTCGGAA
>JACRTZ010000283.1 GCA_014304965.1 Vulcanimicrobiota bacterium
GCGAAATTCCGATGCATCGACAGCGAGCGGCCCCATCAACCGCCGAACGCCCAGCCGGCGCAGCGCGCCGATGCCGCCACGCAGATCGTTCGCGGTGAGGAGCGGGTCGCCGCCGCCCACGAACCACAATTCGCCGAGCAGTCCCGAATCGTCGGGCGGCGCGAGCGCGACGAACGCCGTTTCGAAACGGTGATTCGGGCCGAACGTATTGAGGGCCGCAGCCGCGACGACGAGTTTTAACGTTGACGCGGGCGTCATCGGCACGCGGGCGCGCCGCAAATACAGCGGACGTCCCGCCTCGTCGACGACCGCGACCGCGCCGCTCTGCGCGAAGATGCCGTCGCGAAACGCGCCGTCCAACTCGGCGGCTATCGCGGCGCGCGCGTGCGGCGTCCACGGCGCTACGTGCGAAACCGGTAGCGCGCCGGCCGTTTTCGGCGGCGCGAGCGCGGGCGCCGAAACCGATTCGGGAGCCGGATGCGCGCAGCCGAGCGAAGCGACGGCGATCGCGGCTCCCAAAAAGAGCCGCACCAAACGAGCGGCGCTCAAATGCCGGCGCCGTCTTCGAAGGCGGGCTCGAACATCGCCGGCCGGTTGCGCGACTGACGCGTCGCGCGCAAGCAGTCTTCGCGCAAGATCGTCATGCCGAACCGCCGCGCGCGGCGCGCTTTCAACTCGAGACCGGCCGGCGCTCGGCCGGCGACCGGCGTCAGCGGAATATAATCGAGCACCGTCTTACGAAGGCTCGCGTTCCCAGCGCAAGATCGCAAGGCCGTCGGGCACCATCGCATCGCACCACGTGAAATAGTATTTGCGCGGCGCCGTACCCGCGACCGAGTACCCGTGAACGCCGGCGTCAATGACCGCACCGCACGCGCGTGCAAGGTGCGACGCAAAGTCGGGTCGGCTTGCCAGCGGTTCCTTGTCCACGAAGAGTGCGCGCGCCGGGTGCATCCCATCGGGATACCAGTTCCGCGCTTCGCGGCCTTGCCAGTTGTAACCGATCAACACCGGCTGCAGGCCCGCATCGAAATCGAAGACCGAGGACAGCCCGTACCCGTCGGTCATCACGATGGCATTGCGCGCGCGCGCGAAGCGGGCCGCGTCCTGCGCCGCCGGCGCGTAGGTCATGATCTCGAAGGGACCGTTATTACGAAAGTGTGCGGAGCGATCGCGCTGGACGAGCGCCCAGGTCGCGCCGGGCGCAAACGAAAAGGCGAATAAGACGGCGAGGAACAGCGCGGCGGGCGCGGCCGCGACGGTCGTCCACACGATACGCGCGCGTGCCGGCAAGCGCACGTAGGCGATGCCCAGCATCGCGCAGACCGAGACGAAGAAGCCGAAGATCCAGTGAATCTCGACGCGTTCGAAGAGCGACAGCACCAAAACGAGCCAAAACTGCGGAAGCGCGGTCCAAGCCAAGAACGCATCGTAGGGCCGCACCACGCACGCCAAACACGCCGCCCAAATCCCGGGAGAATACGCAACGGCCTGCGTCGCAAGCACTTCGAGCAGGGAAAAATGATGCGCCTGCTCGTGGCGATGCACGAGCGCGAAGGTGAACGTCATCCAGTCGTGCGTTGCGTTCCAGGCGAGAAACGGCGCGATCGTCACGACGGTTGCGAGCAGCGCGAGCGGCAGACCGCGGCGCCATACGTCACGCCGCACGGCGAGCGCATACGCCACGATCCCGAACAGCAACCCGAATCCCAGTATGCGCGACAAGAGCACGCCTCCGACCGCTACGCCCAAAAGAAGCCAATCCGAGCGGCGATCGCGCGCAAATGCTCGCACGGCAAACCATAGCGCCAGCGCCCAGCACGCGAGATACGGCCCGTCCGGCGACGCGCTCCCGAACGCAAGCGTCGCGAGCGGCGTCAAAGCCAACGCGAGCGCGGCGATCGCACCGGCGCGGCGATCGCCCGTCAGTTCGGTCGCCGCCCCGGCTACGGCAAGCGACGCAACGCCGCCGCACGCGACGAAACCGATGCGAACGACCCCCGGATGGTGGCCAAACCACCCGAACGCCGCGATCGTCCAGGCGACGAGCGGCGGGTGATCCACGTAGCCGAACGCGAGTCGCCGGCTCCATTCCCAATAATACGCTTCGTCGCCCGTCAACGGCAAGGCAAACGCGGCGAACGCTCGCAGCACGAAGACGAGCGCGATCAAGCCCCACATCGTTTGCGTCACTCGTGCGCTTCGGCCAGCCCTCCGTTGACGCTAAGAACCTCGCCGTTGATGAAGCCGGCCTCGTCGGCCGCCAGAAAACGAACCGCGTACGCGACGTCTTCCCACGAGCCCGCATGTCCGGTCGGATTGTTCGCCGCCACGTGGAGCGCGCGTTCGCGGTCGAGGTCTTTTTCGCGGATGTCGCCGGGCTCCACGGCGTTGACGGTGATGCCGTAGCGCGCCTCTTCCACCGCCAGCGTCCGCGCGAACGAAACGACCGCCGCTTTCGAGGCCGCGTACAAGCTCATGCCGCGCGCGGGCCGGGTTGCCTGCGAGCCGTTCATGCCGAAAAAGATCAATCGCCCGAACCGGCGCTCGCGCATGCCCGGCAAGACCGCGTGCGCGGCCTCGACGGCGCTGCGGAAGTTTCCGTCGAGCATGGCGCGGTAGTCGTCGAGCGTCGAGCGCTCGAATCGCCGCAAAATCATCGGGCCCACCGCATGCACGAGCACGTCGATGCGACCGAGCGCACCTTCGACCTCGCGCACCGCGTCGGCCGTGCGCCCTTCGATCTCGTGGTCGGCGGCAATCGCGAGCGGGTCGCCGCCGCAGGCGCGAATGGCCGCGAGCGTTTCGTCGGGCGGCGTGCCTCCGGGCCGGAACGTGAACGCGACTCGGTAGCCCGCGCCCGCAAGCGACGCCGCAATACCGCGCGCTAAGCCACGCGCCGCCCCCGTGACGAGGGCGGCGCGTGCGGGTCGTTGCGGGTCGGACATGGCGCCGGAGCTTCGCACTCCGCACGCTGCCGACCTTACGTGGCTATTGGGCGCGCAGCTGCAGTTGCTTCTGCTGGCTTTCGCCCGTGCCCCGATTGGTCGAGGTGACGGTCAGGCCGATCTGGCTGCCGCTCGGCGCCCCGAGGTTCAGCTGGTGTGAGAAGTTGCCGTTGGCGTCGGCGGTCGTGTCGCCGCTCGTCGAACCGGTGTTGAACTGGAAGATGCCGCCGAACGTGGCGACCCCACCGGCCACGAGGTGGATCTGCGCGCCGGGCGTCGTCCGTCCGCTGACCGTGAAGGTCCCGGGGACGTTCGAGCCGTTCGCGGGCGCGGTAATGGTCAGGGCAACCGGTGCTGCGGCAGCACCCGCGCCGCTCGTGAACGTCCAGGCGTGGCGAAAACGTAGGCCGTTCGAATCGGTCGCAGCAACGACAACGCGATGCACCATCTGCTGCAAAGGCGATGACGGTGCATACACGATGCCGTTTGCGTAACGCGTCGTTTGGTTCGTGACGTCGACGCCGTCGAGTGCAACCCGAATCGTATTAGGATCGACGTTACCGCTAAATTGCGCGCGAATGGTCGGCTTGTCGGATGTCACCGTTGCGCCGTCGTTGGGCGCTTGCACGGTCACAGTAACGTTGCTCTGAGTCGGCGCCGGCGTAAGAACGTTCGGCGGGGGAGCCTGAGCCGCTTGAGGC
>JACRTZ010000258.1 GCA_014304965.1 Vulcanimicrobiota bacterium
CGCGCACTATCTCGCCGCCCACCGCGCCCGTCTCGACCGGTTATCATTCGACGATGCGTGCGCGACGCTCGCTGCTTTTTCGGCCGAGGCGATTGCGCGCGGGACGAGACATTTGGTTGCGGGCCGCGCGATCGTCAGCGGCGGCGGCGTCCACAATCGCGGGCTGATGGCGCACCTGCGCAAGCGCGTTGCGCCTGGAATCGAGATCGTGCGCTCCGACGCGGCCGGCGTGGATCCCGATTTCAAAGAAGCGTTGGCATTCGCGGTGCTCGGCTACGAAACGCTGCGCGGCCGTCCGGCAGGCGTTCCGGCTGCGACCGGCGCGGCGCACGCCGCCGTGCTCGGGGCGATCGTGCCCTTCGCGTTATCGCAGCTGCTTGCGAAGGTGGAACGGGAGATAGCGGAAAGCGTGACCCGATGAGCGCGCGGATCGCGGTCGGCGTGGACGCCGGCGGTACGGGAACCTCGGCCGTCGCCTCGCGCGACGGCATTGCCGGCAACGTCGTCCGCGGCGGTCCCGCGAATGCATCGTCGCGCGGCGTTGCCGCAGCATCCGCGGCGATCGTCGCCGCGATTCGCAGCGCGATAACGGATGCGGAGCCGGCGAGCATCTACGTCGGCGCGGCCGGCGCCGGCGCCGGAACCGCGGCGGGCGATCTCGAGACCGCCTTGCGCGCGTCGTTCGGCAACGGCGTACGGATCGTCGTTCGGAGCGACGTCGAGTGCGCGTTGCGGGCCGCCATTCCCGATGGGCCCGGCCTCGTCCTGATCGCGGGGACGGGGTCCGCCGCCTACGCCGAACACGGCGATGCGCGCGTAGTGATCGGCGGCCACGGTTATCTCGCAGGCGACGAAGGATCGGCATTCTGGATCGGTTTTTCCGCCGTGAAACTACTGACGCGCGTGTACGACAGCCGCGCGCCGCGCGACGAAACCTCCGGGCTCGTCGAGCGGGTGCTCGGCTGCGCGGATCGTGCCTCGCTGCTCGGCGTTTTGTACGGGCAGCCCATCGACGTCGCCAAGATCGCATCGCTCGCACCGAGCGTCGTCGCGTTTGCGGGCAAGGGGAATCGGGCATCCACGAAGATCGTCCAAGGTGCCGCGCAAGAGCTTGGCGACCTCGTGCGGCACGCCGCGCGCGCCGCGAATCTCAGCGCCGCGTCGCCGCGCATCGCGTTCGCAGGCGGCCTGCTGCGTGAAAATAGCATCTTGACGTTCTTGCTGGAGACGCGTGTGACGAACGAAGTCGCGGGCGCGGAGATCGTCCGGGTGCGCGACGAGCCGGCGTTCTGTGCGCTCCGTTTCGCAGAAGCTTCGCTCGCGTGAATCAGCGCGTGCCGCCGACGGAAGAGGCGGATCCCGCCACCGCGGATTTGGATGCGCTCCGAGGCGAAGCTCTCGTCGAAGTGCTCGTTGCAGCACAGGCGCGCGCCGCAGCGGCGGCGGCGGCGGCCGTTCCCGAGCTCGGGCGGGCAGTTGAAACGATTGCAGAGCGGTTGCGCGCGGGCGGACGCTTACACTACGCCGGCGCGGGGACGAGCGGACGGCTCGGCGCGCTGGACGCGGCGGAGTGCCCGCCCACGTTCGGTACGTCGCCGGAACTGGTGGTCGCGCACATCGCGGGCGGTCCCGGCGCGCTGGTGCGCGCGGTCGAAGGCGCTGAAGACGACGGCGCGGCCGGCGCGACCGAAGCTGCGCAAAACGTCGCTTCCGCCGATGCGGTGGTCGGCATCTCGGCCAGCGGCAGCGCCCGTTATGTCGTCGCCTTTGTGGAAGCGGCACGCGCGCGCGGCGCGGCAACGTTCGCGCTGACCGCCGACCCGAACTCCGCGCTGGCGCTCGCGGCCGATAACGCGATCGTGATTGCTACCGGCGCGGAGCCGCTCGCCGGCTCGACGCGGATGGTTGCAGGGACGGCGCAGAAGATCGTCCTCGGCGCGCTTTCGACGGCGATTATGGTGCGTTTGGGAAAAGTGCACGGGAACCTGATGGTGGACGTGACGGCGACGAACGCGAAGCTGCGCGCGCGCGCGATTCGTTTGGTGGCGCAACTGGCGCCGTGCGATTCCGCTCGCGCCGCGGCATTGCTCGAAGCGAGCGGTGGCGGGGTAAAAGTCGCAGTCGTCATGGCACGCTGCGATGCCGACGCTGCGACCGCGCGCACGCTGCTCGAGCGGGAAGCCGGGTTCTTGCGGCCCTTTCTCCGCTAAAGGCCGAGGGTCAAACGTTCGTGCTGTCCGTCATCGTCGAAACCGAGACTGCGATAGAACGCCGTTCCGGGCGCGTTCGAGGCAGCAACGATGACATCCAACCGTCCGACCTCTTCGACGCGCAGCAAGGCCTCGAGCGACTCGACGAAAGCGCTCCCGACGCCTTCGCGGCGGTGCTGCGGCGCAACGACGAAATTTTCGACTTCGGCAACGACGGTACCGTAGGCGAGCGAGATCGCGTAGCTGACGGTCGCGCACGCGACGGCTTGGGTGCCGTCGAACGCCATATAGACGAAACCGTAGTCGGGACGCTCGATGAAGAGCGAAAGCGCCGCGCCTACGCCGGCTTCGAATCGTTCGCGGCCGGCCGGATCGGATTGCATGGAAGCGACGAGTAAGTCGAACGCCTCGCGACGGTCGGGGCTTGCCATGCGGCGAAAACTGAGGACGGGCTCGGACGTTCCGTTGCGCATGCATCTGGGTTCCCGCATCGTCGCCGGTTTACTCTGCGCGTCGTTCGCGTTGGGAGTTACATTCGGCACCGCGCGCGCCGAGCCGGCCGCCCCCATCGCGTTCGTCCCGCTCGACGACCGTCCGGTGACGTTGCAATTGCCGGTCATGCTCGGGCGAATCGCCGGTCAACGCATTCTGCCGCCGCCGCGCGCGAGCATCGGCCACTATCTGCAACCGGGCGATCCCGAAGCGATCCTGCGCTGGCTGCGCTCACCGCAGACGGCGGGAATCGGCGCGCTGGTCGCTTCGACGGACATGATCGGCTACGGCGGACTCGTCGCTTCGCGACTCCCGGGCGTCTCGGCAAGCGACGCGGAAACGCGGCTGCGCGCGCTCGCGGCGCTGAAAGCCGATCGCGGCCTTCCGTTCGTCGGGGCATTCGGCACGATCATGCGTCTCGCCCCGACCGGCGTGCCCCGCCTCGGGCCGGCCGCATCCTACTATGCTGCCGGCGAAACGGTGGATCTCATTGCCGAATATGCGAACCTTCCCGATCCGCCGCGCACGGACGAGCAGCGCTCGCTGGCCGCGCGCTTGCGGGAGCGCATCGGCGGCGTCACGCTCGACGCGTACTTGTCCGCGCGCGGGCGCAACCGTGCCGTGGACGAATACGTGCTGCAGCTCGCGGCTGAAGGCGGCTTCGATCGAATCGTGCTCGGGCAAGACGATGCCGGTCCGACCGGCCTGCACCTCAAAGATGTTGCCGCGTTGCAGGCCGCCGTTCGCCGGTTTGGGCTCGGTGCTCGCGCCTCGATCGAGCCGGGCGCCGACGAACTCGGCATGGCGATGCTCGCGCAGGTGTTTGCGCGAACGATTCGGTGGACGCCGGCGGTCCGCGTCGTCTATTCGCGCGCGGATGCGGCAGCGTTCAACGATCAGCTCGAGTTCGTTCCGATCGACGTGACGATTTCCAAAC
>JACRTZ010000076.1 GCA_014304965.1 Vulcanimicrobiota bacterium
GACGTGGATGATCTCGATGATCTCCGCACGGCCTTTGCGCACGACGAAAATCCCGCGCCGCGGGACCGTGCGGACGAGCCCCTCGTGTTCGAGGCGCGCCATCGCTTCGCGAATGGGCGTCCGGCTCACGCCCAGTTCCGCCGCGAGCTGGCGCTCGTCGAGGCGGATTTCCTCATCCACGTCGTAGATGTTCATGCGCGCGATCGCTGCACGGAGTTCGGCGTACGCCTTCGCCTTGAACGAAAAGTCGGCTTCCAGCGGCTGAACGAGCACGCTCGATGCACTCATTTACGGCCTGTTCGGTACCCGGCAGCGGGCTCTTTGTCGAGCAGGCGAGAGGCCCGGGGCGCAGGAAAAGCCTGCCCCCTTCGGGCGATTCTGACGACCACATGGATCCAGACAAGAGAACGATCCAAGCTCGCACGGACGACCTCGTCGCGGCGCTCGGCTCTGCGGGGCAGAGCACGGAACGAACTTCGCGGTGGGCGTGCGGGTGCACGGCCACCGTTCGTCTCGGCAACGATCTGCTCTGCGATTGGCAGATGTGCGCGACGCACGCCCCGCTCGCGCCCACGTTGGAAGTTGGCGGCGGTTGAGCCGCCTTCGCGTGGGCATTGACGTAGGAGGCACGTTTACCGATCTCGTCGCCTTCGACGATCGCAACGGCGAACTCACGCGCATCAAAGTTCCGTCCACTCCGCGCAATCCCGAAGAAGGCGTCGTGGACGCGCTTGCGCGGCTGTTACGCGACGCGAAGCCGGGCGATATCGCGTTGCTCTCGCATTCGAGCACGGTAGCGACCAACGCGCTCCTCGGCCAAATCAATCTTGAGTTGCCGCGCACGGTGCTGCTGACGACCGAAGGGTTTCGCGACGTGATCGAGATCGGACGGCAGAACCGCGCCGAGGTGTACAACTTGTTCGTCAAGCGGCCGCGGCCGCTCGTTGCCCGGCACGACCGCATCGGCGTGCGCGAGCGGATGGACCCGTTCGGCGACGTCGTCGCGAAGCTCGACTCGGCCTCGCTCGCCGCCGCGCTCGATGCAATCGCCGCCGCGGACGCCCGCGCGGTGGCCGTTTCCTACCTGCACGCGTACGCGAACGACGCGCACGAGCGAGCCACGGGCGAGGCGATTCGCAAACGCTTTCCGGACGTTCCGGTGTCGCTTTCGAGCGAAGTGGATCCAGAATATCGCGAGTACGAACGAACGAGCACCACCGTCGTCAACGCGATGCTCGGCCCGCTCGTGCGCGCCTACTTGGAACGGCTTTGGGCCCGCGCACGCGGACTCGGGATCGTCGCGCCCTTCTACGTCATGCAATCGAACGGCGGTATGGCGGCACTTGAAGTCGTCGCTGAAAAACCCGCGACGACGATCGAAAGCGGTCCGGCCTCGGGGGTAATCGGGGCGGCATTTCTCGGACGCGAGCTCGGCATCGAAAACGTTCTCTCGTTCGACATGGGAGGCACGACCGCGAAGGCCGGAACGATCGTCGGCGGCGAGCCGCAAATCGCCAACGAATTCGAAGCGGCCGGCAAATCGCACTCGGGCCGGGCGGTGAAAGGGTCGGGGTATCCCGTGCGCTTTCCGTTCGTGGATCTTGCCGAGGTGAGCGCCGGCGGCGGAACGATTGCCTTTGTGGACGCCGGCGGCGCCCTTCGCGTAGGACCGTTATCGGCGGGCGCCGACCCGGGTCCGGCCGCCTATGGAAACGGCCTGCAGCCGACCGTGACGGATGCCAATATCGTCCTCGGACGCTTGAATCCGCGCGCATTGCTCGGCGGCGCGATGAAGATCGACGCCGCCCGATCCCGCGCCGCGCTCGAAGCGTTGCTGCCCGAACTGCCCGAACTCGATCTCGACCGGTTGGCGGCCGGCATCGTCAGGCTCGTGGACACCGAAATGGCGAAGATCTTGCGCATCGTCACCGTCGAACGCGGGCACGACCCGCGACTCTTCGCGTTGATGGCGTTCGGCGGCGGCGGTCCGCTGCACGCCTGCGCTCTGGCTGAAGAACTCTCCGTTCCCGAGGTCATCGTGCCGGTGGATCCCGGCTTGTTTTCGGCGTTCGGGCTGCTCGCGGCGGACGTGCGCGCGACGTCCGTGCGTTCACTCGTCGCGCTTGCGGAAGGCGTGCCGCCGGCGACGGTCGAGGCCGCATTCGAAGAGTTGGAAAGCCGTGGCCGGCGCGATCTCTCGCGTCAGCGTGTCGAAAAGAGGGCGATTTCGTTCGTCCGCGAGCTCGACGTGCGTTACCTCGGGCAAAGTTTCGAATTAACGATCGGCGTTTCCGAGCCGTACGATGCAGCCGCAGGGCGCGCGGCGATGCAGCGCTTTCACGAGCGGCACGAGCGCACGTACGGATATGCCTCGCCGGACGAGCCGGTTGAAATCGTCGCGGTCCGTTCGACGGCGATCGGCGCGGTCCGCAAACCGGCCTTGCCGCGCGCCGCGAGGCGCGCGACGGCGGCGCCGGCCGATGGTGCGCTGCTCGAAACGCGCGACGCGTACGTTGACGGCGGACGGCGTTCCACACCGGTCTTCGCGCGGGCGGCGCTGCGCGCGGGCAACGAGATCGCCGGTCCGGCGCTCGTCGAGCAGTACGACTCGTGCACGTTGATCGCGCCCGGTTGGCACGCACGCATAGATGACTATGGCAACATCAGGATGCGCCGAGTGTGATTGCCGATCCGATCACGAGCGAAGTCGTCAAGTCGTCGCTCATCTATGCAAGCGAAGAGATGGGCATCGCCGTTCGCAACGCCGCCTATTCGCCGAACATCAAGGAGCGGCTCGATCATTCGTGCGCGCTCTTCGACCGGTTCGGGCGGCTGATCGCCCAGGCCGAGCACATCCCGGTGCATCTCGGCTCGCTGCCGTGGGGCTTACGAGAATTGCTGCGCACGCTCGAACGGCGCCGCCAGACCATGGCGCCGGGCGACATGTGGGTGGTGAACGATCCGTACGTCTCCGGCACCCATCTCAACGACATCACCGTCGTTCGTCCCATCTTTACTCGCGGTGATTCGCCTCGCCACGCGGGCTACGCCGCAAGCAAAGCGCATCACACCGACGTCGGGGGCAGCGTTCCCGGTTCGATGTCGGCCACGGCCTCGGAACTCGTCGCCGAGGGGCTGGTCATTTCACCGATGCGCTTGATGATCGGGGACGTGCCGTCCATCGATACGATCGAACTGATCCGCTCGAACTCGCGAACCCCCGACGCTCGCAGCGGCGACCTCAAGGCGCAGATCGCCGGCAACGTCACCGGCGAACGCCGCATGCTCGAACTGATCGAACGCTACGGCTTCGACACGTTCGATGCGTGCATCGAGCGCATTCTCGACGAGAGTGAACGCCGGATGCGCGCCGCCTTACGTGCGCTCGGCGACTGCGACGTAGCGGTCGAAGACGTTCTGGAACCGCCCGACAACGGCGATCTCTTGAAGTTGTGCGCGCGCGTCGTGCTCCGCGACGGCACGATCTCGGTGGATTTCGACGGCACGAGCGCGCAGGTTGGGTTTCCGGTGAACGCGGTGCTCGGGGTGACGCTGTCTGGCGTGCACTACGTCATCCGCGCGGCGACCGACCCCACGATTCCGATGAACGAAGGGTGCTTCAGGCCGGTTACC
>JACRTZ010000169.1 GCA_014304965.1 Vulcanimicrobiota bacterium
ACGAGCCCTTGACCCGTGCGGATGTACGCGGGCGCTTTTTGCATGCGCTCGACGCTCTTGCGCCACGCGGTCGAGCGCTCGGCATTTTCGGCTTCAGTATCGCCCGTGGGAAGGTGAACGAATTGCGTAAAGAGGGTCGAGACGATCGCTTGCGCAGGCGCGGAATAATCTTTTTCATACGGCCGGTACTCGGTATAGACGCGCTCCATGCTCACCAGTTGCGCGCGCAGGAGCCGGGCGTCGTCACGGTCCACGAGCGCGCTTCCGGCCGGAATCGCACCGAGCGCGCGTTCCCACGAACGGATTTGGGCGAGGTCCGCGGCGTTGGCGGCCGCCGACGGCGAATCGAGATCGCCGTCGCGTTCGGTCAAGCCGACGCTGGTTGCGAACAGCGGGTGCCGCTTGGCCCAGCCGAACGTCATGGCGCGCGCGAGCGCCTGCAATCGGTTTCCGCTTGCCGATGCAGCATCGGCTCGTCCTGCGGGGAGAGTGAAAAAGACGGCTGCGATCGCCGTTACGCAGACTATCCGGCGCATACGATGAACCTCATGAAAGCGTCCGGTCGTTCGAGGGTGCCTCTGCGCGGCCCTCGAAGCGCCGTCGGCGGCTTACGGGCGATTAGCTCAGTTGGGAGAGCGGCACCCTTACAAGGTGAAGGTCGGCGGTTCGAGCCCGTCATCGCCCAGATTTAGGATATATTGGTGGACGCGTTCGATTCGCTCATCGCCGACTTGGCGCGTCGCGTCGAGTATCCGACCGAGAGCCAGAATCCCGAGCGGGGCGACGTGCTGCGCGCGTATCTCGACGTGGAACTGCGCGGCGCGTACGAACGGATCGGCTTCTCGTGCGAAGTCTTCGAGAATCCGGTGCCGAGCGGGGGGCCGTTCTTGCTGGCGGAGCGTCGGGAAGGTGCGTCGCTGCCGACGGTCTTTTCCTACGGGCACGGCGACGTCGTGCTCGGCATGGAAGGCCGCTGGCAAGCGGCTCGCTCGCCGTGGAAATTGGAACGCGACGGCGACAAACTTTTCGGGCGCGGCACCGCCGACAACAAGGGCCAGCATTCGATCAACCTCGCCGCGCTGGGCGCGGTCGTCGCCAAGCGCGGCCGCCTGGGCTTCAATTGTAAGGTCTTGATCGAAACCGGCGAGGAAACGGGGTCGCCGGGATTGCGCGAATTATGCGTGCGCGAACGCGAGCGATTTGCGGCCGACGTGCTCATCGCGTCCGACGGACCGCGTGTGAGCGCCGAGCGGCCGACGATTTTTCTGGGAAGTCGCGGGGCACTCAACTTCGATCTGTGCGTCTCGCTGCGCGAGGGTTCGCACCATTCCGGAAATTGGGGCGGCGCGCTTGCGAACCCCGGCGTGATTCTTGCGAATGCGCTTGCCGCTGTCGTCGACGGCCGGGGAAAAATTTTGGTGGACGGCTGGCTCCCGGCGGAAATTCCGCCGCGCGTGCGCGAGCTGCTGCGCGACATCGAGATCGGCGATGGCGAGGCCGGGCCCGAGGTGGATCGCGCGTGGGGCGAACCAGGCTTGTCGCCGGCCGAGCGCGTTCTCGGCTGGAATTCTTTCGAGGTGCTTGCGTTCACGAGCGGGACGCCGGAGCGGCCGGTCAACGCGATCCCGCCTTCTGCGCGCGCGCACTGCCAGATTCGTTTCGTCGTCGGCGTGGACCCCGAGACGTTCTTGCCGAATTTGCGCCGCCACCTCGACGCGCGGGGCTTCGAACGCGTCGAGATCCGGCGCGCAGAGAAAGGCTTCTTTCCGGCCACCCGGCTTGATCCCGATCACGACTGGGTCCGCTGGGCGGCGGCCTCGCTGCGCCGCTCGACCGGCAAAGAGGTCGCGATTTTGCCCAACCTCGGCGGCTCGCTGCCCAACGACATCTTCGCGAACGATTTGGGCCTGCCGACGGTCTGGATACCGCATTCGTATCCCGCTTGCTCGCAACACGCTCCTGACGAACATGCGCTCGTGCCGGTCGTGCGCGAGGGCCTGGCCATGATGACCGCCCTCTTTCACGACCTCGGCGCGCTGGGAAGCGTTGCGAACCTCGCGAAGAGCGCATGATGAGAACGCATCGGATAGCGGCAATCGGCGGCGACGGCATCGGCATCGAGGTCGTCGCGGCTGGCTTGCGAGTGCTCGACGAGTTGCAACGCGCGGACGGCGGCTTTCGGCTGGACGTCACCTCGTTTGATTGGGGCTCGGACTACTATCGGCGGCACGGCGTGATGATGCCGGCCGATGGCCTCGCGACGTTGCGCGATTTCGCCGCGATCTATTTCGGCGCCGTTGGCAGCCTCGACGTCCCCGACCACATTTCGCTATGGGGCTTGCGCATCGCGATCTGCCAGGGATTCGATCAATACGCAAACGTCCGCCCCGCGCGCGTGCTGCCGGGCCTCGCGAGCCCGCTGCGCGACTGTCCGCCCGGCGCCCTCGACTGGGTGATCGTGCGCGAGAACAGCGAAGGCGAGTATTCCGGCATCGGCGGGCGGGCGCATCGCGGGCTGCCCGAGGAGACGGCGGTCGAATCGGCCGTCTTTACGCGCACGGGTGTGGATCGGATCATGCGCTTCGCGTTCGATCTGGCGCGCAGCCGCCCGCGCAAACACCTGACCGTCGTGACGAAATCGAACGCGCAGCGCCACGGGATGGTGATGTGGGACGAGATCGCGCGAGAAGTGGGACGCGATTATCCCGACGTTACCGTCGTCAAAGAACTCGTCGACGCGATGACGGTTCGCATGGTGCTGCGGCCCGAAGCGATCGACGTCGTCGTCGCGACGAACTTGCACGCCGATATCCTGTCCGACTTGGCCGCCGCGCTCGCTGGTTCCATCGGCATCGCGCCGACCGCGAACCTCGACCCGCAGCGCCGCTATCCGTCCATGTTCGAGCCGATTCACGGTTCCGCGTTCGATATTGCGGGCAAGGGCCTGGCGAATCCGATCGGCGCGTTTTGGACCGCCTCGATGATGCTCGAGCATCTGGGCGAAACGAGCGCCGCGAAGCGGTTGATGGCGGCGATCGAAGAGGTAACCGCGCGTGGACCGCGCACGCGCGATCTCGGCGGCGACGCGCGCACCGACGACGTCACTGCCGCAGTCTGCGATGCGTTGGCCGGCGCGGCCGTCCGATAGGAGCTTTTTCCATGTTTCGATTTTTCGCCCGTCTCGCCGGCACGGCGCTCGCAACGGCGTCGCTGCTGCTTGCGTCGCCCGTATCGTCGGCCGCACCGCCGAGCGACGCGCCCGCACAGTTGACGATCGCTTACCAGCCCGGGCTCAGTTATGCGACGCTCGTGATCATGCGCGAAAAGCGCGTGCTCGAGAAGCGCTTTCCCAACACGAAGATCGATTGGGCCGTCCTCAACTCGACCGCGGCGATTCGCGAAGGGTTCATCGCCAATCAGATTCAGATCGGCGCGGGCAGCACGCCGCCGTTTTTGACGGGCTGGGATCGCGGGGTCGGTTGGAAGCTGCTCGCGTCGCTCAACGAAATGGACCTGTGGCTCGTGGCCAAGGATCCCGCCATTAAATCGCTTGCTAATATCAAGCCCGACATGAAGATCGGCATGCCCTCGCCGGACTCCGTGCAAGGG
>JACRTZ010000015.1 GCA_014304965.1 Vulcanimicrobiota bacterium
CGCGCGAGCGCCCGGCTCGCGGCCAGCGGCAATTCGAAGCATCCCGGAACGCGGAAGGCGGCGCAGTCGCCGGTGGCGACGCCGCAGTCGGCCAGCGCCCGGCGCGCCCCGTCCTCGAGCCAATCCGCCAGTTGCTCGTAGAACCGGGCGGAGACGATGGCGACGCGCTTGCCGCGGCCGTCGGGCAGCGGCGCGTTGCCGTGGGCGCGGCCGCTCACGACGCCGCTTCGAAGATGTGGCCCAGCTTGTCGCGTTTGGTCTCGATGTACCGCGCGTTGTGCGCGTTGGTCTGCATTTCGAGCGGCACGCGCTCGACGATCGTCAAGCCGTAGCCTTCGAGGCCGACGATTTTCTTCGGATTATTGGTCAGCAGGCGCATCTCTTTGACGCCGAGATCCACGAGAATTTGCGAACCGATGCCGTAGTCGCGTTTGTCCACCGGCAGCCCGAGCGCAACGTTCGCTTCGACCGTATCGGCGCCGGCGTCTTGCAGCGCATAGGCGCGCAGCTTGTTGGCCAGGCCGATGCCGCGGCCTTCCTGATGCAGATACAGGAAGACGCCGCGGCCTTCGCGCGCGATCGCATCGAGCGCCGCATCGCGCTGCGCCGCGCAATCGCAGCGCACCGAATGCAACGCGTCGCCGGTCAGACATTCCGAATGCACGCGCACGAGCAGGTTCGTTCCGTCGCCGACCTCGCCCATCACGAGCGCGACGTGCGCGACGTCGTCGATCATCGTTTCGTAGCTGACGCCGTGAAAGGTGCCGTGCGTGGTCGGCAGTTCGAAGTCGGCGATCCGCCGCACGAGCTGCTCGTTGCGCATCCGGTACGCGATCAAATCTTTGACCGTGATCAGGCACAGGTCGTGACGCTTTGCGAACTCGCGCAATTTCGGCAGCCGCATCATCGTGCCGTCTTCGTCCATGATCTCCACGATGACGCCCGCCGGATAGAGCCCGGCCAGCCGCGCGAGATCCACCGCCGCTTCGGTTTGGCCGGCGCGCACGAGCACGCCGCCTTCGCGCGCGCGCAGCGGAAACGTGTGTCCGGGCCGCAAGAAATCCGACGGTTTGACGTTCGGATCGAGCAGCGCGTCGATCGTCGCCGCGCGATCCTGCGCGGAGATGCCGGTCGTCGTGCGGCCGCGCGCCTCGACCGAAACCGTGAACGCCGTTTCGTGGAGCGCCGTATTTTCCGAGACCATCTGCGGCAAATTCAACTCGTCGAGACGGCGCCCGAGTACCGGCACGCAAATCAGCCCGCCGGCCTCGCGGCGCATGAAATTGATCGCCTCGGGCGTGACCATCTGGGCGGCCATCACGAGGTCGCCTTCGTTTTCGCGGTCCTCGTCGTCGAGGACGATGACCATCTTGCCGGCCTTGACGTCGGCGATCGCATCCTCGATGGAATCGAAGATCGAATCCGGCCCGCGCGCGTCGGTCAGGCGGCTCCCGAGTTCGGGCAGCACCTTGGCGAGTTTTTGGACCGTCCGCAGCGAGGGGCTGCGGCGGCCGGCCCGCAGGTAGGAAATGGCGGACTCGGTCAGCCCGGAGCGGGCGGCGACCTCGGTGGCCGTGAGGCCCGCCCCGTCCATGGCGGCGCGGAGCTCCTCGGCAAAATCGGACATGGCATCCGCTTAGACTTCACAACTGTCAACTCCGGTTTCGTCCGGTTAACAGCCGGCAACCGGTGCCGCGCTCAGATCTCGTACGCCCAGGCCAGCTCGTCGGCATCGCCGACCGGCTGGGTATGGGGGGCACGGTACGCCTCGACGCCCGCCAGCACGTAGCGCGCGACTGGGTCGATTTCGACGTTGACCCGGCTGCCCGTACCCTTCGAGCCGAACGTCGTCCGGGCCGACGTCTCGGGAATCAGCGCAATATCGAAGCGGCCGTCGCGCACGCTCGCGATCGTCAAACTGACGCCGTCGAGCGCGATGAAACCCTTCTCGATAATGAGCGCCGAGAGGCCGTCGGGCATCTGTAGCGTCAGCCGGTAGCCTTGACCCTCGGGCTTCTTCTCGACGATCTGCGCGGTCGCGTCCACGTGGCCGTAAACGAGATGGCCGCCGAGTCGATCGCCCAGACGCAGCGACAGTTCGACGTTGACGGGTGCGCCCGAGACGGCGCCGCCGAGCGTCGTGCGCGCGAGCGTTTCGGGCACGACCTCGAAGCCCAGTTCGCGCTCGCCGAGTGCTGCGACCGTCAAACACGTGCCGTCCACCGCGATCGAATCGCCCTGACGCACGCCTTCCGCGATCGCGCCCGGCGCTTCGACGATGAGCCGCATGCCGCCGTCGGGCAAGCGGTCGTTGCGAACCACGCGCCCGAGGTGCGCGATTAAGCCGGTGAACATGCGGCGCCTTTCGAAATCCGTGCGGAAAAGAGCACGTCGTCGCCGAGCCGCTCGACCGTATCGAACGAAAATGGCGCGACGCTCGCAGCCAGGTTCGCCTTCCTCGCCAAGGCCGGGAGGGCGTGATCGCTTGCGAGCACGATCGGGGCGACGATCCAATCCAGGCGATCCACGAGACCCGCCTCGAGCAGACGCGCGGCGAGCGTTGGACCGCCCTCGCACAAGACGCTCGAAATCCCGCGTTCCTTGAGCGTTTCGAGCGCCGCCCGCAAATCGAGTTGCGCCGCATCATCGTCACCGGCGTACGCGACGTCGGCGATCGCTTCGAGCGCGCGAAATTTTTCCCGCGAGCCCGCGGGCGCGAGCACGATCGTGCGCGCGTAACCGTCAACGTCCGCGAAGATGCGGCGGTCGAGCGGCACCGGTTGCTCTTCGCACGCCACCACGCGAACGTATGGGCGTTGCCGCGAGCGCGGCGGACGCACCGTCAACTGCGGGTCGTCCACCCGCACGGTTCCCGCGCCGACCATAACCGCGTCGTACGACGCGCGCAATTCGCGAACGAACTCGCGCGCTTCCTCGCCCGTCAGCCACGACGAACCGGGCGCCGCCGCGACGTAGCCGTCGAGCGACGAGGCCATCTTCAATCGCAGGTAGGGCCGGTCCGCATTCGTCGCCACCGCAAAATCTTCGATGAGCAAAACGGCGCGTGGATCGTCGGCGATCTCGACCGCGATGCCCGCGTCGCGCAAGCGCGCAGCTCCGCCGGCCGCGACGGCATTCGGATCCGGCGTCCCGATGACCACGCGCGCGATGCCGGCCGCGAGCACGGCGTCCGTGCACGGACCGACGGCGCCGCGATGCGCGCACGGTTCGAGCGACGCGTACAAGGTGGCGCCGCGCACGTCGTTACGTTCGCGCCGCGCGCTTTCGATCGCCTCGACCTCGGCATGCGCCTCGCCCTTGCGACGGTGAAAGCCTTCGCCGAGCGTCGCGGTCCCGCGCGCGAGCACCGCGCCGACGCACGGATTCGGCGACGTGCTGCCGCGCCCGCGCGCCGCGAGTTCGATCGTACGCCTCAAGAATACCCGGTCGACCGGATCGAGCGCTACGGCGTCACCTCGACGCCGCGCCAAAACGCGACGTGATCTTTGATGTTCGCGGCCGCGGATTTCGGTTCGGGATAGTACCAGGCCGCGTCGGGATTCGACTTGCCCTCCACCTCGAGCGTGTAATACGACGCGGTGCCCTTC
>JACRTZ010000154.1 GCA_014304965.1 Vulcanimicrobiota bacterium
CGCAGGTCGAGCACCTCCACGTCGAGCCCGAAGGTCTGCGCGATCGTGATAAAGCGTTTGCCGAACACGCCGACGGGACAGCACAAGACCTTGTCGCCGGGCGAAAACGCGCTTGCGACGGCGGCTTCGAGGCCGCCCGTCCCCGAGCTGCCGAGCGAGAGCACCGGACGGCTCGTTCCAAAGAGCGGCTGCATGCCGGCGGAAATGTGCGCGAGCAGTTGCGCGTACTCGGGTCCGCGATGGTCGATAAGGGGTTTCCCCATTGCGGCGAGCACCGGCTCGGCCACGGTCACGGGTCCCGGAATGAACAGCAAGTTACGTTGCATGGCCGGACCATCGTAGCACAGGCGGCCGCCGCGCGCTAAGCGTATCTCGGCGGCATGCAGTCCTCGGACCGCGTAAAGCTGACGGCATTTTCATCGGGCGGCGGTTGAGCGAGTAAAATCGGCGCGGCCGATCTGGCGCAAGTCTTGCGCCACCTCCCCAACTCCACCGATCCGAACGTGCTCGTCGGATTTGCGACCGGCGACGACGCCGGGGTCTACCAACTTCGCGACGATTTGGCCGTCGTTCAGACGGTCGACTTCTTCACGCCCATCGTTGACGACCCGTTCGACTTCGGCCGCATCGCGGCGGCAAACGCGCTCTCGGACATTTACGCGATGGGGGCCGTCCCGATCACCGCGCTCAACATCGTTGCGTATCCGATGGAAGCGCTCGGTCCCGAACTGCTGGCGCGCATCTTGCTCGGCGGAGCCGAGATCGCGCGGGAAGCCGGCGTCGCGATCGTCGGCGGCCATACGATCGACGATCCCGAACCGAAATACGGCATGGCCGTCACCGGCACGGTCCATCCGGCGAAGGTCGTCACCAATGCCGGCGCGCGGCCCGGCGACGTGCTCGTGTTGACCAAACCGCTCGGCACCGGCATCCTCGCGACGGCCCTCAAGAAAGGCGCGCTCGGCGAACGTGACCTCACCGAAGCCGTGCGCTGGATGACGCTTCTCAACGCCTCGGCATCGAAGGCGATGCTTGCGGCAAGCGCGCACGCCGCGACGGACATCACGGGCTTCGGTCTGCTCGGGCACGCGGGCGGCATGATGCGCGCGAGCGGCGTCGCTCTGCGTCTGCGCGCGAGCGCGCTTCCCGTTCATCGGCTCGTGCGCGACATGCTCGCGGTCGGACTTGCGCCCGCGGGAACGCGCGAGAACGCGAAGCACCACGAAGGCTACACGGAGTTCGACAAAAACGTCTCGCCGGAAACGCGGCTCATCTTCAGCGACGCGCAAACCTCAGGCGGCTTGCTCGTCGCGCTTCCGCCCGAACGGCTCGGCACGTTGAGCGCCGCCTTAACGTCGAGCGGGGCGCTTGCGGCGGTGATCGGCAAAGTCGAGGCCGGCTCCGGCATCGTGGTAGAGCCATAGGCCCGCTCGCCGGCGTCACCGTCGTCGATCTCACGTCGGTCATCATGGGGCCGTGGGCGACCTACGTCCTCGCGAGCTACGGCGCCGACGTGATCAAAGTCGAGCCGCCGGAAGGCGACATCATCCGCAGCGCGCCGCCTGCGCGCCACGACAAGATGGGCGCCGTCTTCTTGAACGAGAGCCGCGGCAAGCGCAGCGTCGTGCTCGACCTCAAAGCCGCCGAGGATCGCGCGAAGCTGATGGGATTGTGCGCAACCGCGGACGTGTTCGTGCACAACGTTCGGCGCAATGCGATGGCGCGGCTGGGATTAACGTACGAAGACGTCGCGGCGGCCAATCCCCGCATCGTCTACGCGAGCCTCGTGGGGTACGGGCAAACCGGGCCGTACGCCGATCGCCCGGCCTACGACGATCTCATGCAAGGTGAGTGCGGGCTCGCCTCGCTGTTCTCGCTTGTCGGTGACGAACCGCCGCGCTACGTTCCGGCGCTCATCGCCGACCGCTATTGCGGCATCAGCGCGGTCAACGCCATCTTAGGCGCGCTCTTCCACCGCGAACGGACGGGCGAAGGGCAAGCGCTCGAAATCCCGATGTTCGAAACCATGGTCGAGCTCGTGTTGAGCGATCATCTCGGCGGCCATACGTTCGAGCCGCCCGCCGGACCGTTCGGCTATCAGCGCGTGCTGACGGCGAACCGGCGCCCGTATGCGACCGCCGACGGATACATCTGCGTGCTCGTGTACAACGACGCGCAGTGGGAGCGCTTTTTCGTGCTCACCGGCAATACCGAACGCGCCGCCGCCGATCCGAAACTCGCAACGGCCGACGCGCGCCGTGCGGATTACGCCTATGCGTACGGCACGGTCGCGGAAATCCTGGGGACGCGCACGACGGCCGAGTGGCTCGACGTGTTGCGCGCGCACGACATTCCCGCCACGCCCGCGAACTCGCTCGCGGACGTGCTGCGGGATCCGCACCTCGTCGCGACGGGCTTTCTCTCCACGGCCGAACATCCGAGCGAAGGCACGATCCGCACGGTCGGCGTGCCGACGCGCTGGAGCAAGACGCAGCCCCAGGCGAACGCGCCGGCGCCCCGTCTCGGCGAACACGAAACGTGAGGTCGTTCAGCGCGCCGTTGCGGCAGCTTCCCGCTCGGCGAGACTGCTCGTGGCCGGCGCGCCGAGTAGCGGCTCGGCGTAGACCACGGTTGCGCGCCGTTCCAATTTCGACCAGCCCACGAGCCTGCCACGCGCCGCTAGCGCGAGGGCTTTGACGCCCACGAAATACATCGTGTATCGGTAATAGATGCGCTGAAGCGGCAAGAGCCAGAGCGCCCGCGGCGACTCGCCCTCGAGCGCGAAGGCGAGAAGCGCTCCGAGTGCCTCGATTGCGAACAAGCCGCAACAATACAGCGCTAACGTCGACCAATTGCCTCCAAGGATGGCAGCGAGCATCGCCAGTTCGGCGACCGGTGAGAGCACGACGAACGCCAACTGAAAGACCCAGATGCTCGGAAGCGCGAGCATGCCGAGCCAGCCGCTGCGCGGTGTGAAAATAGCGGCGCGATATTTCCAAGCGGCCTGCAGCGTGCCGAACGACCAGCGCACGCGCTGTCTGCGGAATGCTTTGGGATCTTCCGGCACCTCGGTATCGGCTCGCGCGGCGTCCTCGTACCGCACGAGATGGCCGCGCAAGCCGAGCGCTATCGTCAGATCGGTGTCCTCCGCCAACGTTTCATGGCTGAACGATCCGGCGGCCAATACGGCCGATTTGCGCCAAGCGCCGACCGCTCCCGGGACTACCGTCATCGCGCCCAGCAGATCCAGCGCGCGGCGTTCGAGGTTGAAACCGCAAACGTACTCGATGTGCTGAAAGCGCGTGAGCCAGTTACGCCGATTGCCGACGCGCGCGTTACCGGATACGGCCGCGACGCGGGGGTCGCAAAAATGGCGAACGAGCGATGCGATGGTGCCGCGACGAAAAACCGTGTCGCCGTCCAGCGCGATCACGACGTCGTTCGAGGCCAAGCCGAAGCCGTGATTGAGCGCGGTCGTCTTGCCGAAATTCGGCTGGATCGCCAAGCGAACGCGCTCGTCGTCCCCGAAGGCCCGTTGGATCGCGAGTGCGGTTTCATCGGTCGAACCATCGTCAACGACTATCACTTCCAGCGGAGCGTAGCCGTTTTCGAGGACCGCGCGAACCGTTTGCACGATGACGGGCGCTTCGTTGTAGGCCGGAACGACCACCGAGACCGGCGGCCGGTAGGCGGCGTCGAACGTGCGTTTTTGCGCAACGGACCGCTGACGAAGCGCTAAGGCCCCAAATAGCGCCGTGCGGAGCGCACTCAACGCGATCGCCAAGATCAATAAACCGCCTAGCCACGTTTCGGTCTTTGCCTGAAGGCTCAACACGGAGGATTCGACCATCGCCCACATGCCTTCGAACGGCGACGGGACGGGCATGAGTTCGTTGCGCGACCGATGCATCAGCGTTTCGATCGAGGCGAAGCGATAGCCGCGCGTTCGCAGCGCGTGGATGATCTTCGGCAGCGCGAGGACGGTGGCGCTGCGATCGCCGCCACCGTCGTGCAACAGAACGATGTTGCCGTCGTTTGCTTGCGCCAACGTGTCGTCTACGATCGAGTCGCCTCCCTCCCAATCGCGGGGATCGATGCGCTCGCCTACCGTAAAATAGCCGAGACGATCGGCCCGGTCGATCGGGACGAGTTCGTCCGGCATCTCGGGCTCGCTGTCGGCGTCGTAGGGCGGCCGGAAAAGGACCGTTCCATGGCCGGTCGCGCGCTCGATCGTCCGCAATGTAGCGGTCAGCTCGAGTTCCGTCCAGCGCGCGCCTTCGTGCGGCATATTCCGGTCGTGACGATACGTGTGGTTGCCGAGCGTGTGGCCCTCGTCGTACGCACGTTTTAGAAGCTCGGGATGGCGGTCAGCGTTTTTTCCGACGACGAAAAACGTCGCCGGAACGCCCTCACGTTTCAGCACGTCGAGAATTTGCGCGGTGTACTCCGACGGACCGTCGTCGAACGTGAGCGAGACGACTTTCGGCTCGGCCGGAAGGGGGTGGTCAAGTGCGTAGAACGCCGGGAAATCGTCGTAGCGTTCGCGCACGGCGCCGCGTGCGTCGACGTTCAACGAACGCCGGCCGTCAGACGGACGCTGTGCCAGTCGTAAAATTTCGCCTCGGCCGTAATGAACCACGAACGTTCGGGAGTCGAGCGCGGACAGCCGCTGCTCTGCATTCGGGGCCGGCCAGCCGCCCGAGTTGACGGCATCCCAAAGACCCGGATCCTCCGAACCGAGGCGCCAGACCGCGACGCCCGCGGCGCCCGAACGCGCGACCGCATTCATTTGGTTCAAGCCCGTAACGGCATCGAGAAACCATGCTTCGTGCAGCTCGTTACCGCGGCGATACGTCAAGACGGGGTTGCCCTGCGCCGCGTTCCAGGTCACGCGCCCGCCGCTCGTGCGCGCCGAAAGCATGACGTCGCTGAAACTCGCTTGCGCCGCACCGGCGCGAGAGCCGATCGTCCAGTCGTACCCGTAGTTTCCGATGCCCGCCACGATCTTGCTCGCGGGAACAACCGCCGTCAGTTCGCGCAGCCTTCGTTCGAACCAGTGCTGCGACGCGATCGGTCCGGGAACGTCGCCCGAGAAATGTTCGTCATACAGCATCGGAACGATGAAGTCGTCGAGCGCGGCGAGCTTTCGGAGGTCGAATTCGGTTTCGTCGATTGGGAGGCTCTGCGTGACGAGCGCTCCGGCCGGATGCAAACGTTTGCGCAGTTCGCGCATGAAGAGCACGAAGTTCGGACCGTCGCCGCGCTGGAGCATCTCGAAATCCACGTTGACGCCCGCGAACCGATGCTTGGCAATCGCACGCGCGATGCCGTCGACCGTTCGCGTACGCGCGCGCGGATCGCGCAGGATGCGGTGCAGAAACGGCCCGTCCCAGCGTCCGCGATAGTTGTTGATTTCAGCGATCATCGGGACGGCTGCGTTTCGTGCGATCTGCGCGACGCTTTCGTCGGTCTCGTCGGCGACGTTACCGCGATCGTCCCGCAGCGCGAGCCACTCCGGGACGAGGTGCGAAATGCGCGCGAGGTGCTCGACGAGCGATACTTTGCTCTTGACGTCCCAATTCACGTAAAAGGCCCAGACCAGCGGCGAACCGCGCCGTGGCGCGCCTTGCTCGCCCGCTGCGGCGTACGAACCGCTTGCCACGTTCGAGCGAAAGGGCACCGCCGGCGCGGCACGGAGCGGCGTTCGCGCAACGGCGGGCTGATGCGAGACGCCGGGCAGTTCCGGCCGGTCGGCCTTCGGGATCACAAACGCGCCGGCAACGATGAGGCCGGCGAGGGACAGCGCCGCAGCCCACAGGCCGACGAGGATGCGGAGGAACCGGCTCCAGCGGCGACCCGACGGGTCGTGAAAGACGAAAGACAACGGTGCTCTTAACTCCGAACGCGACGAGGACGCCCTCATTGTACTTGGTTTCTGGGAAACGCCATTGGGGCTAAAGGCCCGCGCATTGGGCCGGCCGACCCGGACCGGCAATGCCTATCCTATGATATTCCTGGCAATCGTGCAACGCGTAAATGCTCAGCCTCGTCGCGCGGGCCCTATCGCGTCGTCGGGCGCATCCGGGCGACTGGAAGCAGCATCAGCGCTACGCCCGCGAGGACGATGCCGGCGCCGAGCAGCGTATGCCAGGTGAGCGTTTCATGCAGCACCAGGACGGAAATCCCGATCGCGACGACCGGGTTGACGTAGGAATACGTCGAGGCGAGCACGGTCTCGACGTTGCGCGCGAGCCAAATGTAGGCGCTAAAGGCAACCAGGCTGCCGAAGACGATCAGGTACACGAGCGCGCCCACCGACAGTGCCGAGAACTCCGCAACGTTCAGACGCTCGCCCGCGATCGCGCCGAACACCGACAACTCTGCGAAGCCGACGAACATCTGCATCGCACTCATCTGCAAGAAGTCCGTCGCGGGATAGCGGCGCTGGATCATGCTGCCGGCCGACCACGCGATGGACGCGAAGGTCGCGGCCAGCACCGCGAACAGCGGCAGATGTTCGGCGCCGCTCGGGGAGACGACGTACGCCATGCCGCCGAGGCCGAGCGCGATACCGCCGATCGCGAGCCACGACAGACGCTCGCGGTAGAAGGCCGCGCCGATGACCGCGTTCCAGAGCGGATTGAGTGCGAAGAACAGCGAGCCGAGCCCGGCCGGAATGTACAAGAGGCACCATGAGAACACGCCGTTGCCGAGCGTGAGCAGCAGCGTCCCCGTAATCGCCGCGCCGCGCCAATCGCGCACCGCCGGGAGCGGCACGCCGCGAATCCGGCACCACGTCCACAAGATCGTGCCCGCGATCAGAAAGCGGATCGCCGCCAAATACCACGGGGGGATCGTGCGCACCGCGACCTTGATCGCGGGCGCGGTGGACCCCCAGAAGATATAGACGGCGAGCAGCGCCACGACCACGGCGGTCGTGTTGCGTGAGGTGCGCACGCCGGGTTAACCCTAGAGCGTCAGGATCGGTTGCGTCGTCCGGCCACCCTGCGCTGGGCCTTGCGTTCGGGGAGCACGCGTTTGGTCGAGCGGCGCATCGGCACCACGTTGCCTTTCGCGTCGGGAACGCCCAGCGTCACTGGCGTCACCAGGCGTTTGCCGAACGCTTGCTGGAAGACGTCCGAGATCTCGTCGACGGCGACGAAGCTCATCGTGTCGCGAATTTCCTTCGGCACGTCGTCGAGATCGATCTCGTTGCGGCGCGGGAGCAGTATCTTGGAGATGCCCGCGCGTTTGGCGCCGAGCACTTTCTCTTTGAGTCCGCCGATCGGCAGCACCTGACCGGTCAACGTGATCTCGCCCGTCATCGCGAGGTTCGGATCGACCTTGATGTTCGTGAGCAGCGAGACGATCGAGGTGGCAAGCGCGATGCCCGCGGACGGACCGTCCTTCGGGACGGCGCCGGCCGGCACGTGAACGTGCAGGTCGTGCTTTTGGAAATAGTCATCGGACAGTCCAAGTTCGCTCGAACGCGAACGCAGGAACGAGATGGCGGCTTGCGCGCTCTCCTTCATCACGTCGCCGAGCTGCCCGGTGAGCACGAGCTTCCCGGTGCCCGGCATCGCGGTCGTTTCGATGAACATGATGTCGCCGCCGACCGGCGTCCACGCGAGACCGGTGGCGACGCCGACGTGCGCGGTCCGTTTCTTGACTTCATTGTAAAAGCGCGGCTTCGAGAGGTAATCGACGAGCGTCGCGGGCTTGATGCGGCCCTTGAAGCGCGGCGTTTCCGCGATCTTGCGCGCGATCTTGCGGAAGATGGTGCCGATCTCACGCTCGAGATTGCGCACGCCCGCTTCGCGCGTGTAATCGTTGATGATCGCCCGAATGGCGGCGTCGTCGAGCTGCGCTTGCGAATCGCGCAAGCCGTTCGCTTCGCGCTGCTTCTTGAGCAGGTAGCGTTTGGCGATCTGCAGCTTCTCATATTCGGTGTAGCCGGCGAGCTGAATGATTTCCATACGATCGCGCAGGGGCGAACTGATCGTGTCGAGTTGATTCGCCGTGCAGACGAAGAGCACGGACGAGAGATCGAACGGCAGGTCGAGATAGTGGTCGCGGAACGACTTATTCTGCTCGGGGTCGAGCACTTCGAGCAGCGCCGACTGCGGATCGCCGCGGAAGTCGCTACCGACCTTGTCGATTTCGTCGATCATCATGACCGGATTGCGCGTCCCCGCATCGCGAAGTGCGCGGACGATCGTGCCCGGCATCGCGCCGATGTAGGTGCGGCGGTGGCCGCGGATTTCGGCTTCGTCGCGCACGCCGCCGACCGATAAGCGCACGAATTTGCGGCCCATCGCTTTTGCGATGGATTGGCCGAGCGAGGTCTTGCCGACGCCGGGCGGCCCGACGAAGCAGAGGATCGGCCCGCTCAAGCGCTTCTTGAGCTTTCCGACCGCCAAATATTCGATGATCCGGTCTTTGACTTTGTCGAGATCGTAGTGGTCGTCGTCCAGGATGCCGCGCGCGGTCGCGATGTCGATCGCGTCGGTGGTGTACTTCGCCCACGGCATCTGCACGAGCCAATCAAGGTAGGTGCGGATGACCGAGTACTCGGGCGACGCCTGCGGCACTTTCGAGAGCCGATCGAGTTCGCGGTCAGCCGCCTTCTTGACGTCCTCCGGCATTTCGGCTTCGTCGATCTTCTTACGCAGTTCGTTCGTCTCGGCTTGCTGCGGATCGCTTTCGCCGAGTTCTTCCTGAATCGCACGCAGTTGCTGGCGCAGATAAAACTCGCGCTGGTTCTTCTCCATCTCGCGCTGGATGTCGGACTGAATCTTGTGGCCGAGCTCGACGACCTCGAGCTCCTTCGTGAGCATCATCGTCAGCTTGCGCATGCGCTTGCCCGTATTGCGCTCTTCGAGGAGCGCTTGACGGTCGGCGGTTTCAAGCCGCATGGACGAGGCGATGAAGTACGTCAGGAGATTGGCGTCGTTAATGTTATTGACTTCCATCTCCATCTCGCGCGGCGCTTGCGGCAGATAGCCGATCAGCTTGGAGAACAGCGCGGCGAGATTGCGGTGCATGGCGACGAGTTCTTCGGATTGGCGAAGGTCGTCGGGCAGCTCGGTGACGAGGGCAGCCATGTACGGCTCGAGTTGGGGAACGGAGTCGATGCGGAATACCGAATTGCCGCCGACGATGCAGCGAATCGTGCCGTCGGGAACTTTGATCATCCGTTGAATGGTGCCGACGGTGCCGACCCGGCGCAGATCGTCGGGACCTGGATCCTCGGTGTCCTTGTCCTTGAGCGCGACGAGGCCGATCTGCCGGCCGTCGCGCAACGCTTCTTCAACAAGCGCGATGCCCGGCTTCTTGACGACCGCGAGCGGAATGACCGTGTTCGGAAACAGCACGGCATCCTGCAACGGCAGCAGTCCGAGCAGTTCGACTTTCTTTTCGATCTTTTCGAGGCGGGCAGCCACTAGTGGCCTGCCTTCGAGGTAGCTTCACACAAAGCGAATGCGATTTGGCGTTGGCGCGAGGAGCGACGACCGCTGAATGACAGCGTCATTTGAGCGAGGAGCGACGACGCGGCGGCGGCAAAGCGCCGAGCGACTGGGAAGTTATCTCGGAGGCAGGTCACTTAAGCGTGGATCC
Organism: Vulcanimicrobiota bacterium; assembly: GCA_014304965.1. Lineage (GTDB taxonomy): Bacteria > Vulcanimicrobiota > Vulcanimicrobiia > Vulcanimicrobiales > Vulcanimicrobiaceae > Cryoxeromicrobium > Cryoxeromicrobium davisii. The sequence continues at coordinate 9,619 of JACRTZ010000154.1, forward strand.
TTCGTACGGTCATGCGGATTTCGGTGCGGTGGCGGGGTAAGAGAGCGTCGCGCGATACCGGCAAGCTGATGGTGAGCATACCGTCGCGGTAATGAGCGGTTGCATCTTCGTACGCGACGGGCACCGGGAGATGAATCTTCTTTCCGAACTCGCCGTAGTCGATCTCTTTCATCAAGAGCGTTCCCCGGCCGGTGCGTTCGCGGTCGACACGGCGCCCAAGAATGTAGAGGTGCCGCTCCTCGACCATAATGCGCAACTCGGCGGGCTCCGCGCCCGCGATTTCGACGGTTACGAGAATGGTCTCGTCGTCGGCCGAGAGCGCGACGTCCACATTAGGTTCAAAACGGCCCGGGCGCGCACGCCGTGCCAGTTCGGCAAAAATGGCGTCGAACTCGCCGTGGGAATCAGTCATCTCTTAGCACTCAACAGAACAGCCTGCTAACCCGCGATGGTTGCCGTTCCCCGCCGTCGCACCCCAACCTTCGGTGGAACCTCACGTCCCGGTCATCGTGGCGGGTGCGGGACCGGTCGGTCTCTCGCTTGCGCTCGGCCTTGCCCGCTTCGGCATCCGCAGCGTCGTCTACGAGAAGGAAGCAAGCTTGCCGCCCCACTCCCGGGCAGGCATCGTCTGGCCGCGGACGTTGGAAATCTTCCACGGCTGGGGCGTCCGTGACGTGATCGCAGACCGCGGGCTGCTCGCCCCCTCCATCACGATAACCGACGCCGACAGCGGCCGCGGCCTCGTCACGATCGATTTCTGGAAACTCCTCGGCGGCGAAACGCTCGAAGCGGCGCCGGTGACGATCGGCCAAGACGAAACCGAGGCCATCCTCTACGACGTGCTGATGACGACGCGCATGAGCGAGGTACACTTCCGCCACGAAGTCCTCGGACTCACGCACGACCCCGACGGCGTGACCGCGCGTATTCGCGATGCGGACGGCATCGAACGCGAAGTGCGCGGCAGCTACCTCGTCGGCGCCGACGGCGCGCACGGCAACGTTCGCGGCGCGCTCGGCATGACGCTCGAAGGGCAGACCTACGACATCCGCATCATGCTCGCCGACGTCCGGCTGGACGATGCGCGCGCGAACCAAGATTTTCCGCGCTTTTCGCTCGGCGAACAGATCTCAATCGCACTGCGTGTCGGCAAATCGCGCTGGCGATTGATCGTCGCGCTGCCGAAAGGACGAAGCGACGAAGCGGCGCTCGATCCCGCATTCATTCGCGCCTGCGGCGAACGGCTTCTCGGGCCGGGTCCCTTCGAACAAGAGTGGGTCAGCATCTTCAACATCCACCGCCGCCGCGCAAGAACGTTTGCGGTCGGACGGGTCGCACTCGCGGGCGACGCGGCGCACCTCAACAGCCCCGCCGGAGGTCAGGGGATGAACGCAGGCATCGCCGATGCGCACAACTTGGCGTGGAAACTCGCCGCCACGTTCGCCGGCGCCGATCCCGCGATCTTGCTCGCATCGTACGACGAAGAACGCTCGGCCGCGTTCAGCGAAGGCGTCGAGCCGCTGACCGATCGGCTCACGCGTCTCATGATCACCTCGCCGCAGCTGTTGCGCCAAACCGTCGCGCGCGTCGCGCCGCTGCTCGCGCGACTTCCCGGCATGCGTCATCGCGCCGCGCGCATGGCGGGGATGCTCGACGTGCATTACCGGCACTCGCCCATTCTGTTCGGTCACGGTGCAGTGCTCGGGGAGCGCGCGCCCGACCCCGCCCTCGCGTGCGGCGGCGTGCAGGCGACGCTCGTAGTGCACAAGTTGCCGCGCAACGTTGCCGATGCGGCCTCCACTGTTCTGAAGGTTCGCATCAAACGGCTCGAGCGGCGCGAAGCGAAGCGCTGGGGGATGGGGCGGCGCCCCTTTGCCGCGCTCGTGCGGCCCGACGGCATCGTCGGATGGATCGCACCAAACCCGCAACCGGACGAAATCGAGGCGCAAGTACGAGCCGCGCTCGGATATAAGGTTCAATCCGTCTAGGAAGCCGCGGGGATTTCCTCAGAACAAGAGCGCGCGCTCCGCTTCTTCGTATAGGTCGTCATCTTCGGCAGCCATCCGCCGCTCGAGCGCGAGCCGGACCCCGAGCCACTCCGACACGAATCCCGCGGGATCGGATTCGATCCGTTCGGCAGCCTGCCACCGCTCGCCAAAGCGGACGAACGCGGCGCTCAAGCCGCCCATCTCTTCGCGGTAGCGGCGAGACTTTTCGGCGACCTCGGGATCGGGCAACTTTTCGAGGGCCGGGTACAGGCGCGCGTCCTCGAGTTCGAGATGCCGCCCCAAGACGGTCGTGAGCCGCGCCAGGAGCTCCCGAGCCGCTTGTGCATCGAAGTCCGCCTCTGTCGGAAATCGCTCGATCAACGCGCGCAGGACCGCGTGGTGCTCGCGGCACGTTTGAATGAGGGTGCGGTTGACGAATGAAGACATCCGGCCGGCCCTATTGCGGTCCGCAACGGAGCGTCAGAACGGCGCACACCTCGGTGCCGCCTTCCAAACGATGCCGGACGCGGAGTTCGCGAGCGAGTTTCGACACCAGGTACAAGCCGCGGCCGCCTTCGCTCATCGGCTCGGGCAGCCGAGCGCGAAATGTGAAGCCGGGTCCGCTGTCGTCCACCTTCAACACGGGCGCGTCGCCCGTGCAATCGAGCGAAACGTGCACCGGTCCCGGTGCATACTCTATGGTGTTTGCGAGCAATTCGCCCAGTACGAGTTCCGCCGCCGCTAAATCCTCGTTTGCGCAATCGAAACGGCCCAGATACTTGCGGGCCTCTTCGCGCACCTCGCGAGCCGCGTGGACTTCGCGCGAATTGAAATCCCACGCGATCGAGCCGGCGGAATCGCGCGTCGAACTGATGCCGAGCCGCTGGTTATCCCCGTTTGCGCGCACGACGAGGATAGCGACGTCGTCGACCGGTTTCGCGTCGCCGATGGTTTCGGCATAGATCGTCGCCGCTGCATCGCGCCGGTCGCTGCGCGCCATTAGCGCGCGAACTGCCGCCATCACGAGCTTCTCGCCGCGCATGACGTCGCGCGTCACCTCGGTCAGGCCGTCGGTGTACATCACGAAGAGCGATTCATCGTCGAAGGCGACGACGTGCACGTCGGGTTCGATCTGCAAGAACACGCCCAGCGGTAAGCCGCCGCAGGTCAGAAACTCGATGCCGTTCGGCCCGGCGAAAATCGGCGGCGGGTGACCGGCCGACGCGTAGGTCATCGTTTGCGACACAGGATCGATGAAGCCGACGAGCGCGGTCACCATCACCGAGCGTTGCAGGCACGCGACGCGGTTGACGACGCGCAGCACTTCGGCGGGATTTCCGGAATCGAGCGCCGCGGCGTACACGCCCTGACGGATGGCACCCATGGTCACGGCGGCTTCGAGCCCATGCCCGCCGACGTCGCCGATCGAAAAGCCGATCGTCCCGTCGGGCAGCGTGAACGCGTCGTACCAGTCGCCGCCGATGCGCGCGTCGTCCTCGGCCGGCACGTACAGCGCGTCGAACGAGAGGCCGGCGACGATCGGAAACGATTTCGGAATGAACGCTTGCTGCAGCGAGTTTGCGATTTCGGTCTTGCGGCGCAGTTCGACGCGCAGGCGCGCTTCCGACGCTTTGAGCGCGTCGAGCGCCGACTGCAACTGGCGCGACGCCATTTCTTTGCGAATGTTCGCGGAGAGCTGCGTCCCGAGGATTTCGACGATCGCATGCTCTTGCGGGTTGAACTTGCCCGCGGTACGGCGTCCCGCGGCGAGCGCTCCCCAGCACTCGCCCTCAATCATGACCGGAACGAGGAGCGCGCAAGCGGTGCCGAGGGTCTTGCCGAGCCTTCCGCGACCCGTCTCGCCGGCGCGGTACTCGAGCGTTTCGCCGCTCAACAAGATGTCGACGCCGGAGATGTCCGCGTCGACGATCGTCCCTCCGAGGGGTTGGAGGCCCGCGCCGCGGCGGTCCGCGATCGTCCACGTTTTCTCGTTGCGCCGCAAAAACCAGGCGCCGTCGACTTGCAGCAGCATGAGGGTCGACTCGAGCGCGATGCGCGCCATGGCCTCGACGCTGCGGGCCGTCGAGAGCCGGCGCACAGTCAGCCCGATCTGCTGGTACGTCAGTGCCGAGTCGCCGAGGTTGATCGTTCGGACGTAGCCGGTGAGGAAGGTCGCGAACGCGCGCACGGTCGGCTCGCGCAGACCCGGCTCGAGCAGCGCGGGCACCGAGGTAAAAAAGACGTCGTTGCGCGCGCTCTGCAAGATGTCGGCCCGGCTTGAAAATCGCTCGCCGCGTTCCTCGAACCAGCGGAGCGTCTCCAGGCCGACCGCGTCGCCGGCCGACAGCATGGCGTCGCCGCCGTTGACCAGCTCTTTGAGGCAGGCATCGAAAATCGCGACCGCTCGTTCCTGATACGACGGTCCGAAGCCGCGGCTGCTATAAATGGAGCCGATGGCGCGAACGACCTGTTCGCGCTTGGCGCTGAGCGCCTCGCCGATGGAATGCAGCGTCTCGGCGTGGGCTGCTACCGTAGAAGCCCCCGTCGCCGGGTCCTCGATCACGTCACGTTCCAGCTTCCTTCGACGGCGACGCCCCCGGCCGATGGGACGCACCTCCCCCCGCAATACCCACTTTTTCGCGTTCACTCACGGGGAAGGGGCGGAAAAAGTGTAGTGCGGACGTCGCGTGATGCCGCTCACATGAATCCAAAGTCGCTTCACGCGAGTCTGATAGTGCGATAGCATGACCTACGTGACTGACGCCGCTCACATTTTGAGCGGAGCGGTCCCATCCGGAGGAACAGTGTCTCGAGCAACGGCGCGGCGCGCCGAAATCACCATCGACGGTCCCGTCAACACGGCATCCCTTTCCGCGCTGCGTTTCGAAGCGCGGGAGCTGACCGCCGACGGCGTGCAGGATCTCACCGTGAACATCGACGCTGCCGGGACGCTTGAGAACGCCCTGACCGCGACGCTGATCCACATCCTGCGGGACGTGCGCTCGCGCAGTGGTTCGCTGACGATCGCCGCAGGTCAAGAACTCATGCTCGACGGCCTGCGCCTGACCGCGCTCGACCGGATCGTCGCCGTGGTTCCTCCGACCGGCGCGGCTAGAGCCGCTTAAGCCGCCCGAGCGGCACGCGCGGATGGAACTCGTCCGCCGTTTTCTGCTCGTCACGACGGTCTTCTTGATCGTCGCCGTTGCCCAAGCAGCGGCCTGGCGCGCCTTGCGCCTTCCGCCGCCGCCCGTCACCGAACGCCTGGGCGTGGACTTTCGCGTCGTGTACTGCGGCGCGGAAGCAATTCGCGCGGGCGCGGATCCGTACCGGGTCGAGCCGCTGCGCGCGTGCGAACACCGCATTCACCAAGAACACGACGAGCCGGCGTGGAGCGTGACGCCGATGCCGCTGCCGAGTTATGCGGTCGCGCTGTTCGTTCCGCTGACGTTTTTGCCGTTTGCGACGGCCGAAGGCGTGTACTTCGCGCTGATGATTTTGGCGATCGCCCTCGCCTCGGCTACCCTCGGCGGGATTGTCCGAAAACCGTCGCTCGCCGTCGCGCTTGTGCTGGCGCCGACCGCGGGGTTGCTCAACATCGTGTCGGGCGAACCCGTCCCGCTCGTCATTGCCGCAATCGCGACCGCGGCATATCTACTCGAGCGAGGGAAGGCGGGCGCCGCAGGATTTGTCGCGCCGTTCGCTTTGATCGAGCCGCACGTCGGTTTGCCTGCCCTGCTCGCGCTTCTGCTGTTCGTCCGCGGCGCGCGCGTGCCGGCACTGGCGACCTCGGTTGCGCTCGGCCTTTTGGGATTCTTATCGGCCGGGACGGCGGTCAACGCCGAATATTTTCAAACGTTTTTGCCGTTGCACGCGAGCGCGGAACTCGCCGCGAACGGTCAGTACAGTGTCTCGCGCATTGCGTTCCTGACGGGAGCACCGCCTCGGCTCGCGCTCGAAATCGGGCTAGGCTGGTACGCGTTGATGGTCGCCCTCGGCGTCGCGCTCGGAAAACGGCTGGCGGCGGATCTCGGCCGACCGTCGCTCGCGCTGCTCGTGCCCGTTGCCGCCGCGACGTTCGGCGGCGTGTTCATACACGACGTGCAGATCGCGGCCGCACTTCCCGCCGCAATCGTGCTCGCGCCGTTCTCGTGGTCTGCCCGCATTGCGATCGCATTGCTCGTCGTACGCTGGAACGTGCCGTGGCACGATCAAGCGATCGGCGTCGCGCTCGCCGGCATCGGCGCGGCGATCGTCGGTTTCGGCCGCGCGAACTTCGGCCCGGGTTTGATGTGGCTCGCACTTGCGCCAGCACTTGCGCTCGGTTTGCTGCGTGCGCTGCCGCCGCCGGCGAGCCTCTCGAGCGCGGTGCAAAATATTCCCGACGAGATCATCGCCGATACCGCGCCGTCGTCCCTTGCGTGGAAATGGCGCATCGCGCTCGCGCCGAGCTGGTCCACGCCGTCGCTGCGCGGCGAACTCGAAAAGATTCCTTACTGGTTCGCGCTCGCGCTCTTGCTGCTCGCCGGCTCGCGCCGCAAAGGAGCAGCTGAACCCGAACCGGTCTCGCCGGCTACGCCCACCGCTGTTTCGGCTAGCGCGCAGCCGCCTTCTGCGCCGCCGTCTCCCGCGCCGCCTTCGCCCCCTTCCGTTTAACGTCGAGTGGCGCCGTCGTCGTGCCTTTCTTTGGCTTCTTGATGCCTTCGGTGTCCATGAAATACTCGAACACGTGCCCTTCGTCCGGCTGTGGTGGAAACGGAAGGCCGTCCTCGAGTAACGCCTCGATGTACCAGCGGAAGGCCCTCTTCATCAAACGCAGCGCATCTTCGCGGTCGTCACCAACGACAACCATGCCATCAAGCCCGGGGCAAAACGCGCCTACACCATTCCTGCTGTTTTCAAAGGCAACGCCGTACTTCATTTGAGTCCTGCTTGTCGAAGAGTACGCTGCAAAATTCCGACCGGCACGTCTTTCGCGTCTGCACCCGCAACGATAAGGCCTCCGGCCTTTCGAGTATTTCGATAGATCTCGTGGCTGCCCCGCTGGCGGATTTTGCGCCAACCATCCTCCTTCAGCAGCCGGCGCAGTTCGCGGAACGTCACGCGCTACGCGCAAGAGGTGAGGCGACGCGGAAGCACGTGCCGCGGTGATCGTGGCGAATCGCCTCGCCGAGCGTACGCGCCGCGTGCATTTCCACACCACGAATGACGCGACGTTCTTCGGCATCGTCGTAACGCGCCAGCGCCTGCGCCGCGCCGCGGTCGCGCGTGCGATCCGACACCGCCGCGTGCGCGAGTTCGTGACCCAAGCCGAGCGCGGGTGATTGGTTTCCCCCGCCCGTCGTGCGCAACGCGCTGTACGGATCCCAGTTGACCGTGCGCGTGTTGGGATCGTACGAATCGTCGTCGCGGCGATTGATCTTGAGCCGTAGATCGTAGGGTTCGCGTTCGGCGCGAGCGATGACGCGCCGCATGCCGGCATCGCGTGACAAATAGGCGGCCGCCGCCTCGAAATTCTTCTCCGCGCGGCGCGGAACAACAAGCGAACCGTGCCGGGTTGCTCCGGCACGGTTCGTGGTGCTCGTGGTGGGACCGTGCACGCCTCCCTATCACGCCGTTTGACCGGCGCGTCTAGGGCGACGCTTTATTTCAGGGACTTGACCGTGTAGTCGTTGCGCTTGGGGACGGTTTGGGCGGCGAAGATCTTCTCCGCCGCCGAGCTGTCCGGATTCGAACACGGACCGGCCGCGAAGTCGCCGCCCACTCGATCCACGATCTTGAAGAAATCGTCGGCGGACTTGCGGTCGGCTTTGGCAAGAATGCGGGCCGCGTAGGTCTCCTGCACCAATTGATGGTCGCACTTGCGCCAATAGGACATCTGTCCCTTACCGGCATCGAATTTGTGACCTTCGAACGCTGCGATCAACGCACTCGTGTCGGTCGTGCCTGCCGCGTTGAGGCGGTCGATCAACTGCGAACCGGCGATATAGCCGAGATACTGGCGCCAGTTGAACGGAAAACCCTTGGCGCGCGGGGCGAGCATTTTCGCGAAGGCATGCGAGTTGCCGCCGGCGTCGGCGCCCCAGTCGTAGCCCCAGATCGAGCCGACCATGTCGTCCACCGGCATGCCGACCGCAACCTCGTTGCCGGTGACGATGCCGGCCGCTTTCATCTTCTTGTTGAGACCGAGTTGCACGAACGCATTTGCGGAGTTTTGTGTGTTGGGGCCGTAATTGCAGAACACCATCAAATTGGCATCGGTGTTGCGCGCCTTGGTCATGTACGACGAGTAGTCGGTTTGCGAAAGCGGATGGAAGTCGGCGCCCATCTCCTGGCCGCCGGCCGCGAGCAGAATCCGTTTGAGTCGCGCGTAGGCGTCGGTGCCGAATGCATAGTCGGCAACGAGGAAGT
>JACRTZ010000047.1 GCA_014304965.1 Vulcanimicrobiota bacterium
CTGCGCAGCTCCTCGTCGAAGCCGTACACGCCCTCGAGCACGATCACGGCCGGATAGCGCCCTTCGTCCGCAGGACGAGCAAGATACGCGGGCATGGCCTGGCCCTCCACGTCGATCTTGAGGTCCTGAGAAACGATCATCGCGCTTTCGTGCTCCCTTGAGGCTCCGGGCCCGTGGCGGTTTTTCTACGCGGCGCGCGAAGGGTTCTCATCCGTCGCCCGGCCCTGGCAGGGCGGCCACTTAGGAAAAGGATCATCGTAGAGTCGGGCACCCGGCAAGACGCCGTCCAATCCGGAACGCTCTTCACGCTCGGTTTGATCGCAGCGCTATTCCTGACGTTCATGTGGGCGCTCTACCTTTCGAAACTTGCCGGTAACGAGGTCACGAACGCGTTCGCCTATCAGTCCGCGGTGGTTTCGGCGCAGCGCGATGCCGATCTCCTCGAAAACCGGCAGTCCGCGTCGCCCGCCCAAGTGCGCGCCTACGAAAAGTTGCTCGACACCGACCTCGCGCACATCGACACGTTCGCCACGAATCCCGACGAACACGCCCCTCGCGTGGGCGATCGTCGCACCTCCGACGACTATGCCCGGCTCGACACGGCGCTCAACCTGTTAGCCGATCGCGGCCAGCGCCGCTTCACCGCGGTCGCCAAGCGCAACGTGCAGCTGCGTAACACGTCGAACGCGCTGTTCGCCCTGGTCGCGTTCTTGTTCGTGATCGCTGGCGCGCGGATGCGTTACCGGCTCGAACGCGGCCGCACGCTCGTCGAGCGCCTGCAGCACGCCTTCATCAGCCGCCCCGACGACCTCCCGCACGTCAGCATTGGCGGCGTGCTGCTCTCGGCAACGAAAGGCTCGTCGGTCGGCGGCGACCTGTTCGACGTCTACACGTTCGACGGACGCCACGGCGCGCTGCTCGTCGCCGACGTCAGCGGCAAGGGGATAGACGCCGCCGTTGACACGGCCTTCATCAAGTATTCGATCCGAACGCTGTTCGTTGAGCACACCGATCCCGCCGAGGTCCTGACGAAATTCTCGCACCTGTACGCGAGCAATGCGGAAGCGGACAGCACCTTCGTCGTGATGTTCTTCGCGGTCGTGGATACCGAAACGGGGGTGCTGCGCTACGCGTCGGCCGGCCACGAACCCGCTTGGGTGCGCCGCAACGGAAAGATCGAAATGCTGGCGCCGACCGGTCCGCTCGTCGGCGTGATGGAAGACGGCGAATACGAAGTCGGAACGATCGCGCTGCAGCCTGGCGACATGTTGCTCTTGAGCACGGACGGCTTGACCGAATCGCGCGACAAGCGCGGCGAGATGCTGACGGCCGCCGGCGTCGGTCGGTGGTTTTCGGAATCGAAAGGCGGCGCGCAAGAAACGGCTGACGAGATCGTGCGGCGCCTGCGCGAACGCAGCCGCATCATCGGCGACGATCTCGCGATTTTGGTTGCGCGGTACGACCCGTGAATCCGCTCGCCGCACGCCTGCGTTTGGCGTTGCTAACGGGCCCTCGCCGCGGTGGCGTGCGCGGAACTGCTACCTCGGCGATTCGCCGCAGCGAAGGCTACGAATTCGCCGAACTGCGCGAATATGACGCGGGCGACGATCCGCGCCGCATAGACTGGGCCGCCTCGGCGCGCGCGGGCGCCTTGCAAACGCGCGTGATGATCGAGGACCGTTCGCTCACGCTTGCCGCCGCTCTTGACGCCTCGGCCTCGATGTTCGCGGGCGGCAACCCGCCCAACTACAACCGCGCAATGCACGCGGCCGAACTGTGGTACGCGATGGCGACGGATGAAGATTGCTGCGCCCGCGCGACCGCCGCCGGCCCGCTGTTTCCACGCTCGCTTCCCGGCCGAGTCGCCGCGCACGTGTGCACTGCCGAACCAGAAGAGCCCGGCGCGAATTTCGCGCAGGCGCTAGCGACCGCGCTCGCCGCCCTGCCGCGCGACGCGCACCTGCTGATCGTCTCGGACTTTTTCGACGTCGCCGCGCTCGAACGAACCCTGCGCGCCTGCGCCGCGCGCTTCGACGCAGTTGCGTTGCTCGCGGGAGACCCGTGGGACGGCGCATTGCCGCTCGGCGGTTTCGTCCGGCTGCGCGACGCCGAATCCGGAACGGTCGCGCGCGTCTTCGTCGGCGCGCGCGAGCGCGCACGGTATCGTGAAGCCGTGGAAACGCGCGAACGTACGGTTCTCGCAACGCTGCGAAGGTTCGGCCTGCGCGCGGCGCGCCTCGGCAGCGCCGGCCCGGCGAGCGCGCTGTTCGAAGCGTTGCGCTCGGACGCGATGCGCGCAGCGTGAATCTCGCACGGCCGGGCTGGTTCGTTGGGGCGCTTTTCCTGTGCGGGTTGTTGATATTCGCGTACCGCTGGGCGGAACGTCGCCGGCAAGTGCAGGCCCTCGGGTATTCGAATTTCGAGTTCGCACTCGCTGCGCTCCAAGCGCCTCGGTCTCCGGTTACCGCCCTTGCGACGGCGTTCGCAATCGGCGCGGCCGCCCTCGCGCTCGCAGTCGGCGGCCCGCACTTCACCGCATCCGTTCCGATCCGCAACGCAACGGTTGTGCTGTGCATAGACACCTCGGGCTCGATGCGCGCCCATGACCTGGTGCCGTCGCGCTGGGAGGCCGCTCGCAGCGCCGCGCGTGCGTTCGTGGACGCGGTGCCGCAAGACACGCGCATCGGTATCGTCACGTTCGCGAGCGGCGCGCTCGTCGTAGCGCCTCCGACCGACGACCGCGATGCCGTGCGCGAGGCGCTCGACCGCATACCGCCGCCCAACGGCGCAACCGCCATCGGCGACGCGCTCGACACGGCCGCCGCGCAGCTTCCGCCCGCCGGTTCGCGCACGGTCGTGCTGCTGACGGATGGCGTCAACAACCGCGGCAGCGACCCGCTCGAATCCTCGCGCACGATCGGCGAGCGCGGCGTCAAAATATGGACGGTCGGCATCGGCAGCACCGGCAGCGGCGAGATCATTCCCGGCACGAACGAACTCGCGGATCTGGACGAAACGGCGCTTCAAGCGATCGCGCAGAACGGCGGCGGCCGGTACGCGCAGGTAGCGGATGCGAACGCGCTGGTCGGGACGTTTCGGCGGCTCGCGGCGGAAACGGTCTGGGAAAAGAAGCGCGTGGACGGCAGTCTGCCCTTCGCGCTCGGCGGCGGCGTTCTGATCGCCGTCGCATTCGTGACGGCGCTCGGACTCGGCCGCCTCCCGTGAGTGACGCGATCGGCAGCGCTCGCATCGCATACGAATTTGCCACGCTCGACGAACGCGACGTCGCGGCCGATCCGCTCGAGCAGTTTGCCACCTGGCTGAGCGCCGCGTTCGGCATCGAGGGGATCACCGAACCAAACGCCATGACGCTTGCGACCGTCGGCCAAGACAGCCGTCCCTCGGCTCGCATCGTCTTGCTGCGCGGCTTCGACGCGCGCGGGTTCACGTTTTTTACGAACTTCGAGAGTCGCAAAGCGCGCGAGCTCGGCGCGAACGCCAATGCGGCACTGGTGTTCTATTGGGGGCCGCTGCAGCGCCAGATCCGGATTGAAGGCAGCGTCGCGCGGATCGAGGG
>JACRTZ010000177.1 GCA_014304965.1 Vulcanimicrobiota bacterium
GTCGAGCACGGCGTCCGGCGCCGCGGGGCCGCCCATCGCATTCCCGCCGTATTTCACGACTAGCCGCATCCCAGAGCGCTCTTACCGCACGGGCCGAGCGATGTCTTGCATTAATATGCGGTTTATGCATAAATATACACTTATGCTCGCCTCGGTAGCGGACGTCGCCCTGCGCGGCCGCAACGTCCTGACCGTCAGCGACCTCTCGCCGCTCGAAATCGGGACGGTGCTTGCGGTCGCCGCCCACCTCAAAACCGGCCGGGTCGCCGAGCAGCTGCCGCTCTTGCGCGGCAAGACGCTGGGAATGCTGTTCGAAAAGCCGAGCCTGCGCACGCGCGTGTCGTTCGAAGTCGGCATGACGCAACTGGGCGGCCACGCGATGGTCGCGCAGGGGTCGGACTTCATGGTCGGCTCGCGCGAGACGCCCGAAGACGCGTCGCGCGTTCTGTCGCGCTACGTTGACGCGATCGTCGTGCGCACGCACGCGCACGAACCGCTCGCGCGCTTTGCCGCCGCCGCCACGGTGCCGGTCATCAATGGACTTTCCGCGCTGGCGCATCCGTGCCAAGCGCTCGCGGACTTGATGACGATTCGGGAACGGTTCGGAACGCTCGGCGGCATCCGCGTCGCGTACGTCGGCGACGGACGCAACAACGTCGCGGCCTCACTCGCCGAAGCGCTCGCGATGTGCGGCGCCTCGATCACCTTCGGCTGCCCGCCGACACACCGCCCGAGCGAAGCGTTTCTCGCGCACGTGCAGCGCCTCGGAAAACCGCACGGATCGACCGTGCGCGCCTTCTCGAGCGCGATCCGCGCGGTGCGCGACGTGGACGTCGTGTACACCGACGTCTGGACCTCGATGGGCGAAGAACATTTGGCAGAACGCAACGCCGCCGCACTTTTGCCCTATCGCGTGACGAGCGAACTGATGGCGGCCGCCGCGTCCCATGCGCTGTTCATGCACTGCTTGCCCGCGCACCGCGAACAAGAAGTCGAAGCGGCGGTCATCGACGGCCCGCAAAGCGTCGTCTTCGACCAGGCCGAGAATCGGCTGCACGCCCAAAAAGCGCTGCTGGTCGCGCTGCTCACCGACTTGCGAGGAATGCCCGTATGAAGACCACGCGCCAGCGGGCCATCCTTTCACTGATCGCGACGCGCCCCGTGCACTCGCAAGAAGAACTCGCACACATGCTCGAGTCGCAAGGGTACGACGTCACGCAAGCGACGGTGTCGCGCGACATCAAAGAACTCGGCCTCGTCAAAGTGCCGCTCAAGAACGGCAACGGGACGCAGTTCAAATACGTCGAGCCCGGCTTCGGCCACACCTACGCGAGCCGGCTCCATCGCGTGATCGCCGAACTCGTTCGCAGCGCGCGCGGCACCCTGAACTCAATCGTGCTGCGCACGCCACCCGGCAGCGGCATGCTGGTCGCCTCGGCGATCGACGAAGCCGCCTGGACCGAAGTCATCGGCACGATCGGCGGCGACGACACCGTGCTCGTTATCGTGGACGATCCCGCCCACATGCCCGTCGTCAAGCAGCGCTTCGAAGACATGCGGAGTGAAGATCCATTATGAGCACGTCGCATCCCGCTCGCAAACAGAACGTTCACATTTTAGGGAGTTGAGAAGTCGTGAGTAAGATTGTTCTGGCGTATAGCGGCGGATTAGATACGTCGGTGCTGCTGAAGAAATACGCGCTCGAAGGCCACGAGGTCGTCGCGATAACGCTCGACCTCGGCGAGAGCGACGGCACCGCGGGCGAAGGCGCGTCGGCCGCGCTCGACGAGGTGCGCGACAAGGCGCTCGCGCTCGGCGCTAAAGCGGCGGTGCTCGTTGATGCCAAAGAACGTTTCATCGAAGAGATGGCGCTGCCGGCCTTGCGCGCGAACGCGATGTACGAAGGCGTGTATCCACTCAGCGCGGCGCTGTCGCGGCCGCTGATCGCGGCGCTCCTCGTCGAGAACGCGCACGAGTACGGCGCCGACGCGGTCGCGCACGGCTGCACGGGCAAAGGCAACGACCAAGTGCGCATCGAGCTTGCGGTGCGAGCGCTCGATCCGGCGATTTCGACGCTTGCGCCGCTGCGCGACGAACCGCTGTCGCGGCCCGACGCGATCGCGTTTGCCAAGCAGCATAACGTGCCGGTGTCCTCGACGATCGAACGGCCGTATTCAGTGGACGCGAACCTCTGGGGCCGTTCGATCGAAGCGGGGGTCCTCGAAAATCCGTGGACCGCGCCGCCCGAAGACGCATATGCCTGGACCGCCGCTCCCGCGCAACGGCCCGCGCAGAGCGAAGCGATCGAGATCGCATTCGACGACGGCGTTCCGTCATACGCCGGGTTGCGCGGCGCGAAGATGGTGGCCGCGCTCAACCTGATCGCCGGGCGGCACGGCGTCGGCCGAATCGATCTCGTCGAAGATCGCGTGATCGGCGTGAAGTCGCGCGAGGTTTACGAGTGTCCGGGTTCGATCGCGCTGATCTCGGCGCACAAGGCGCTCGAACGCCTGGTGCTGACGCGCGACGAGTTGCGCTTCAAGGCGACGATCGATCAAAAGTACGGCGAACTCGTGTACGACGGACTCTGGCCCTCGCCGCTGCGCGGCGCGCTCGACGCGTTCAACGCGGCGCTGGCCCCGCGCATGAACGGCCGCGTGCGCGTGCGCTTCCATCAAGGTGCGTGCACGCCGGAAGGCACGAGCTCGCGCTTCGGGCTCTACGACGAACGGCTCGCGACCTACGGGCACGACGACCGTTTCAAACACGCGGCGGCCGAAGGCTTCATCCATCTGTGGGGATTGCCGCTCGAACTCGCGGCGCGCGTCGCGCACGACGCGCCACAGCTGGTCGGCTGAACGCGTGAGCGCACTCCAGTGGGGCGGGCGCTTTTCGGGCTCGCCCGACGCCGCCCTCATCGCCTTCGGGCGTTCGCTCGAAGACGATTTGGTCTTGGCCGAGTTTGACGTCGCCTGTTCGCAGGCGCACGTCGCCGCACTCGTTGCCGGCAACGTGGTGGACGTGACGATCGCCCACGCGCTCGAACGCGCGCTCGCAAAGGTGGCCGAGGAGATCGCAAGCGGAGAGTTCGCCGGTTACGCGCGCGCGAGCGGCGCCGAAGACGTGCATGGCGCCATCGATGCGCGGGTGCGCGCGCTCGCACCGGAGGACGGCGAATGGCTGCACGCCGGGCGCAGCCGCAACGACCAAGTCGCCACCACGCTGTTGCTCTACGCCCGCGACCGTGTCGGACGCGGCGCGGACCTCTGCCGCGCGATCGCGCGCCGCGCGCTCGCCGACGCCCGCACCGCGCTCGAAGCGGGCACGATCCTGCCGGCGACGACGCACTGGCAGCCGGCGCAACCGATGCTGCTCGCGTTCTGGCTCGAAGCCGTCGCCGAAATGTTTGCGCGCGCCGCCGAGCGCTTTGCGCGTACCGCCGAAGATGCGGCGCGCTTCTGCCCGCTCGGTTCGGGCGCGTGCAGCGGTTCCACGTTGCCGCTCGATCGCGCGGTCGCGGCCCGCGAACTCGATTTTGAAGCGCCGGGACGCAACGCGCTCGACGCCGTC
>JACRTZ010000231.1 GCA_014304965.1 Vulcanimicrobiota bacterium
GCGGTCACGAACGATGCCGAGGATTGCACGTTTTGCGCGTACCTGTCCTCCTGCCGGCAGCGTCCGGCACGCGCCGAAGAGCGCTTCGGCCGGTGAGCGTTTCGACGACGCATGCTTCGACTGCGGCACTCGACGAGATCGTCGCGTCGCCGCTCGACCGGTTCCTCGCGATCGGCGGAGCGCCGGCATCGGGAAAGACGTCGGCGCTGCTCGCTCGCGCGGCTCGCGCGGCGCTTGACGGCACGGTTTTGCTCGCGTCCTCGAGCCGGCACGCGCACGAACGATTGAGCGAACGATTTCAGGACGCGTTCGGCGCGAACGAGGCGGTGCGGCCGGTAAGTCCGAGCGCGCTCGCCTTCGAAGTGCTCGCGGCCGTACATCCCGGCGTTCGCTACGAACGCATCAGCGACGTGCGCGCAGCGCAAGTGTTCGAAGACGTCGGCGCGCGGCTCTTCTCGCTCGAGTGGACCGAGTTCGTCAGCGCCGAAATCGACCCCGAGATCTCCGGCTTGCGGACGCCGTACCGGTTTGCCTCCGCGGCCTTTCGTCTCATCCGCAAGTTACGGGGAGCGCATACGTCGCCCGAGGAGTTCCGCGCAAACTGTCTTGTCGCAGCGACCCGTTTTTACGCCAAACCGCCGAATTTTTCAGACGCCGCCCTGCTCGTCGAGACCAAACCGAAATATCGCGATTCGCTCCACGTTTCGAAAGCCGATCTGGACGCGCAGTACGCGCGCGAGATCGATCTCGCGAAAATTCTCGCCCTTCTCTACGAAGCGTACGTGGACTCCCTGGTGGCGGCGGGCTGCTTGACCGACGCCGACGCCGTGTACGAGGCCACGAACGCCTTGCGCGGCGGCGGCCGCTTCGAACGGTATCGATTCGCCGCGATCGACGACGCGCAGGATCTCGACCCGGGAGAAATTGCGCTCTTGGAAGCGCTCTTCGGCAACGAGTTAGCCGGGGTCACGGTCGCGGGCGACCCCTCGCAGCGCACCTGCGGCTTCGCGGGCGCGCGCGGCGACAAACTGTTCGAACGCGAGCCGCGCATAACGCTCCCTGCGAGCGGCGCGCTCCCCTCCGGAATCGCCGCGATTGCGGCTCGCGCGCTGCAGCCCGACCGAACGGCGTCGCGCCCGGACGACGTCGAATTCTATCGCGGCAACAACCCGGCCGACGAGGCGCGATTCGTGGCCGCAACCGCCGCGCGGTTGGTGAAAGACGGCACGCCGCCGCAAGCGATCGCGGTCGTCACGCGGCATTTGGATTGCGTGCGCGCCTACGCCGACGCGCTGCTCGCGCGCGGCCTCGACGTGCGAATGACCGGGAACGTTAACCCGTTCGACTATCCGGCGATTGCCGACGCGCTTGCCGCACTGTGGGCAGTCGCCGATCCGTTTCGTCACGATTGGCTGTTGCGCAACCTCGAGGCGCCGTGGATGGCGCTCTCGGATGCGGCGATCGGCGCGCTCTGCGCCGAGCCGGCGGTCGAAGAATTGCAGCCCGCACTTTTGCCGGAAGCCGACATGGGCGGCGACGCCGGCGAGCGGCCGCGTGGCGGCTGGGACGGCGCGCGGCGCGTGCGCCTCGCCTCCAACGTGTTGCGCGGAGACGTGGACGGCGACCTCGACGACGACACGCGCGAGCGGCTGGGCGCCTTTCGCATAGCCGTGCAACGCTGGACGTCGTACGAGCGGGACATCAATTTGGCGCAAGCGGTCAAGGCGATCTTGGACGAGTCCGTCCTGGCCACGCTCGACGAGGGCGCGCGCGGCCGATTCGACGCCGCACTCGTAGCCGAAATCGTCGATGCCGCCGTACGTTTCGGCGAGCGTTCGCGCGCGGCGTCGCTGGGCGATTTCTTGACCTATCTCGAGCGCGTCGCCGACGCGGATGCAGATTTGGTCAGCCTCAACGTCGCGTCGGCGCCCAGCGCGGTCGTCGTCGCCGACGTCGAGGCCGTCAAGGGAGCTGCGTTCGAGCACGTCTTCATCACCGACGTGCGCGCCGGAGCGTTTCCGCGATACTACACGCCCGACGCGTTCGTCTATTCGCCGAGCTTCGGCATCGTGCCGAAAGAAAATCTCGGCGACGACGCGCACAGCGCGCGCACCGCAAAGTTTACCTATGCCCTCTATCGGATGAAAGCGACGCAGCGATACCACGAGGAGGAACGGCGCGCGTTCGCCGTCGCCGCGACGCGGGCGCGCACACGCTTGTACGTCAGCGCCTGGGGCAAGGCGACGAAAGGCATCGGCGCGCCGGAACTGTTCGAAGAATTGCATCCGGCGCGAACCTAGCAGGTGCAGATGAGAGTTCGATAAGACCTGGCGCGGCGCGCGCCGTTCGTGCGGCAGCGCACGGGCAACCGCGCTCGCAAAGGCGAACCTTACGTCCCGTCGATGCGTTGACGAGTTGGCCGCTCGGTACCGAGCGGGACCCCTTCGCACCGTTCTCCGAGGACGTAAGGCGCCGCATGGTTTCGAAACTCAATACTTCGACCGATCCGCAAGTCGGTTTCCGGCCGCCGGGACCGCTCGACGCCGGCAGCGCGCTGCAGCGCTATCGCGGTCCCTTCGGACAGCGGCAAGCGGCGCATGTAGCGCGCCGGACCGGCTTCGGGCCGACGCCGGCCGAGGTCGAGCGCCTGGTTGGTCTCGGTGTCGACGGTTCGGTCGATGCATTACTGCACCCAAGCGAGCCCGAGACCGCGGATTTCTTGGCCTATCCCGATTCGGACAAATTGTTCGATCCCAAGACGCGCAACATCACGGCGAAGATGTGGTGGCTCGACCGCATGCTGCGCACGAAACGTCCGCTCGTCGAAAAGATGACGTTGTTTTGGCACGGACACTTCGCGACCAGTATCAACAAGGTGCCGGCCAACTACATGGTCGGGCAGATAAACTTGTTCCGCTCGCAAGCGCTCGGTAATTTTCGCACGCTGCTACTGTCGGTCTCCAAAGACCCGGCGATGCTGATCTGGCTGGACAACCGGTACAACGTAGCGGCGCATCCGAACGAAAACTTCGCGCGCGAGATCATGGAGCTTTTCGCGCTCGGCCTCGGAAATTATACCGAACAGGACATCAAGGAGGCGGCACGCGCTTTCACCGGCTGGACGCTGGACAAGAACGGTGCGTTCTTCTTTCGGGACGCGCAGCACGATCCAGGGATGAAAACGTTTCTCGGACGCACCGGGCCGTGGAACGGCGACGACATCGTCGGCATCATCGTCCAGCAGCCGATCCATCAACGGTACATCTGCCGCAAGCTGCTCGAGTATTTCGTCTACTCGGATCCCGAGCCCGAACTCGTGGACGCCCTCGCGCAGACCTACGCGCTCTCGGGGTACGACCTCGCGAAGACCGTCGGCGCGATCGTTCGCTCGAACGTGTTCTTCTCGACGCGCGCGTACCGCGCGCTGCCGAAGAGCCCGATCGAATTCGCGATCGGCCTGCTGCGCTATGCCGGCGTCGCCCAAATGCCGCCCGACATTCCCTATTGGCTCGCGCGGATGGGACAAGATCCGCTG
>JACRTZ010000093.1 GCA_014304965.1 Vulcanimicrobiota bacterium
GTTCACGCGTGAGCAACCTCGGTTGGGCGGTCGGGGCGGCGAGCTGCTTCGAAGACGGCGAGTGCGGCACCGGACTGCAGCGACGCGCGCGCGAGCGCCAGTCCTTCGCCGAGCGACTCCGCGCGATCGGCGACCAGTAAGGCGAGGGCCGCGTTGAGCGCGACGACGTCCGTCCGAGGGGAGCGTTCGCCTTCGAGAATCGCCAGGAGCGCGGCCGCATTCTGTTGCGGCTCGCCGCCGCGAATGGCGTCGGCCGATGCGGCGATGCCGAACGCTGCGGGATCGATGTCGAAGCGCACCACGCCGCTCGGCGAAAACCGGTAGACGTGCGCCGGCGCGTCGCCCGAAATTTCGTCGATGCCGCTCGCGGCGTGCACCACTGCGCCCGCGCGGCCGCCGAGCAGCGCCAGCGCCTCGCCGAGCATCGCGACGTACCGGTCGTCGGCGACGCCGACGACTTGATGCGTTGCGCGCGCCGGATTCGAAAGCGGCCCGAGCAGATTGAACACCGTACGAACGCCGAGTTCCCGCCGAACCGGCGCCACCTCTTTCATGGCTGGATGATACGCCTGCGCGAACAGGAAGGCAAAGCCGTCGCGCTCCAAGCGCAGCCGCGCATCGTCCGGCGAGCCGCCGATCGGGACGCCCGAAGCCTCGAGCACGTCGGCGCTGCCGCAGCGGCTCGACGCCGCGCGGTTGCCGTGCTTGGCGACCGGGACGCCCGCGCCCGCGACCACGAAGCCGACCGCCGTCGAAATATTGATCGTGTGCGCGCCGTCGCCGCCCGTCCCGCAGGTGTCCACGACGAGCGGCAGCGCGTGTTCGACGTGCAGGCTGCGCTCGCGCATGGCCTCCGCCGCGCCGACGATTTCGGGCACCGTCTCACCCTTCACCGCGAGCGCCGCGAGAAACGCGCCCGCTTGCGCGCGCGTCCATTCCGCGTCCATGATCGCGCCGATCGCGAAGGCCATCGTTTCGGCATCCAGATCGTGACGGGCGACGAGCGTGCGCAGGAGCGCCGGGAAGTCGCTCACGAGTGGACCATGTCGAGAAAATTGCGGAAGATCCAATGACCCTCGGTCGTCAGCACGGATTCCGGATGAAATTGCACGCCGTGGATCTCGAGCGTGCGGTGAGCGATGCCTTGAATGACGCCGTCGTTGCTCGTCCCGGTGGTGCGCAGCGTTTGCGGCAGGCTCGCCGCAGCCAGGCATAGCGAGTGATAGCGCGTCGCGCGAAACGGTGACGGCATGCGCGAAAACACGCCGCTGCCGTCGTGCACGATCGCCGAGGTCTTCCCGTGCATGAGCGCGGGCGCGTGAACGACCTCGCCGCCGAAATGTTCGCCGATCGCTTGCAGACCTAGGCACACGCCGAGCAGCGGCTTCTGCCGCTCGCTCGCCCACGCGATCGTTTGCAGCGCCTTGCCGGCGGCCGCCGGGCGGCCCGGGCCGGGACCGACGCACACGCCGTCGCTCGCGGCGATCAGCTCGGCGGTCAGGCGCGGATCGTCGTTGCGCACCACGTCCACCTGCGCGCCGAGCGCGCCGAACAGGTGCGCCAGGTTGTGCGTGAACGAATCGTAGTTGTCCACCAGCACGATGCGCATGCCGCTCACGTGTCGAGCCCGAGCACGTCGCGCACGATCGCCGTCTTCGCCAGGATCTCGCGGTATTCCGATTCGGGATCGCTGTCGGCCACGATGCCCGCCGAAGCCTGCCAGTAGGCGCGGTCTCCGGCCGTTCCGACGCTGCGCAGGATGATGCACGAGTCCATGTTGCCGTCAAAGTCGATGTGCGCGACGCTGCCGGCATAAAAACCGCGGCGGACGGGTTCCAGTTCGTCGATCAGTTGCATCGCGCGGATCTTGGGCGCGCCCGTCACTGTTCCGGCTGGAAAGGCCGCGGCGAATAGATCGAGCGCATCCTTGTCCTCGCGCAGCTCGCCCGTCACGTTCGAAACGATGTGCATGACGTGACTGTAGCGCTCGATCTTCATGAGTTCGTCTACGCGCACGGTGCCCGTCTTACAGACCGCGCCGAGATCGTTGCGGCCGAGGTCGACGAGCATCACGTGCTCGGCGCGCTCTTTCTCGTCGGCCAACAGTTCTTCGCCCGCCCGGCGGTCCAGCGCCGCGTCGTCGTTGCGCGGGCGCGTCCCCGCGAGCGGCCGCAGGCGCGCATGCCCCGCGTCGAGCCGAACCAAAAACTCCGGCGAGGCGCCGAAGACCGCGCGATCGCCGATCTCGATATAAAACATGTACGGCGAGGGGTTCCGCGCGCGAATCTGGCGGTAGAAATCGAAAGGCGTTCCGGCGAGTTCGCAACTGTACCGGATGCCGAGCTGCAGTTGGTACACGTCGCCTTCGTAGATCGCATGCTTGGCGCGCGCGACGCGTTCGAGAAACGCTTCGCGCTCGAGCGAAACGGCGATCGGACCCTTCGCGCGAACGTCATTCGGAACCGAGGGACGAGCCGCGAGCAGCGCCGCCACGTATCCCTCGAGCCGCGCTTCGATTTCCGGCCGCTCGTCTTCCGACCGGGCGAAACCGATCAGCGCAATCTTGTGCGTGAAGTGATCGAATACGATCCACGTGCCGGGAATCATCGCGAGCGCGTCGCCGAAGGCGACGTCGGCCGGCGGTTTCGGCCCGATCTTCTCGAGCATGCGGGCCGCATCGTAGGTGAACGCGCAGACCGCACCGCCGGCAAAGGGCAGTTTTCCCGGCGCGATGCGATACTTTCCGATCAGCGCGCGAATTTTTTCGAGCATCGCCGGATCGTCGTCGAGCGCCAGCGTCTCGAGAAAGTCGAGCCCGATGAACGAGAAGCGCGCGATCCGGTCGGTCCCCTCGACGCTCTCCAAGAGACACGAACGCCCCGGCATGGCCAGGGCGAGGTACGCAGAGATGGGCGTCAGCGTGTCGGCAATGAACTCCCGCACGACCGCAATAAGCGGTAGCGGTTCGTTCTTGATGGATCGCTGAACGTCTATCATAAGATTGAAATCGCCGTCATCTCACAGCCGATGCTATTTTCGTCCGCGGGCGAGGCAACGAAGCCTGCGCCGAAAAGAGCGCGGCTACCTTACTAACTCGATGATCGACATTTCTGCTGCATCCCCCGGTCTCACCCTCGTCTTGATGATGCGCGTGTAGCCGCCCGTACGATCTTTGAGTGCCGGCGCGATTTGATCCACGAGCTTCTTCGTAACCGCGGGCTCCGTCAAGTACGACGCGATTTGCCGGCGCGCGTGAAGGTCCCCGCCGCGTGCGGTCGTGATGAGGCGCTCGACGATCTTCGAGATCTCCTTGGCTTTGGTGCTCGTGGTTTCGATCTTCTCGTGCTTGAAGAACGACGTCGCAAGGTTGCGCAAGAGTGCCTTGCGGTGCCCGTCGGTGCGCGATAGGCGCTTCTTGGAGATTTGGTGCGGCATGACGCGCGTCGCTTAGCCGGGTTGGCGGAGCGACAGTCCCCTTTCTTCGAGCACTTGCTTGATCTCGTCGAGCGACTTCTTGCCGAAGTTCCGCATCTTGATGATCTCGTCTTCGGTCATGTCGAGCAGTTCTGAGACCTTCGAGATGCCGGCGCGCTTGAGGCAGTTGAACGAGCGGACCGACAGGTTGAGCGTCTCGACCGGGATGTCCCACTCGCTGGTGGGCGCCGAAGCCGGCGGCTTCTCTTCTTGCGTGAAGCTCACGAAGAGGTCGAGTTGCTCTTGCAGCAGCTCGGCCGCGGTCGCAAGCGCGTCGTCCGGCGTGACCGAGCCGTTCGTCTCGATTTCGAGCGTTAGGCGATCGAAATCCACCGATTGTCCGACGCGCGTGTCGTCGACGATGAAATTCACCTTGCGGATGGGCGAAAAGATCGAGTCCATCGGAATGAGGCCGATCATGTGCTCGACGTTCCGCTGACGGTCGGCCGTCACGTATCCGCGGCTCTTCTCGACGCCGATTTCCATGGAGAGTTTCGCCGACTTCGCGCTCAGCGTCGCGATGTGGTAATCGGGCTGAAGAATTTCCACATCGGAGTCGGGCGCGATGTCGCCGGCCGTCACTTCGCGGGAACCGCTGACCGATAGCGACAGCACCTTGGGATCCTCGGTGTTGAGCTTGATTGGCAGACCCTTGAGGTTGAGCAACAGATTCGTCGTGTCTTCCACGACGCCCGGGATCGTCGAGAACTCGTGCAGCACGCCGTCGATCTTGACGTAGGTGACGGCGGCGCCCGGAATCGTCGAGAGCAAAATGCGGCGCAGTGCGTTGCCGAGCGTAATGCCGAAGCCGCGATCGAGCGGCTCGATCACGAATTTGGCGTAGTTGTCGCGACGCTCGCGGACTTCGATGTTTGCGCCTTGCGGCGCTTCCAGAACGGTCATGATGGTCGTTGGTTTCCTTCGTTGCCGTTTGCCTTATCCGCGGCTCGTGAGAGCGACGATCACCTGTCTAACGGCGGCTAGTTGGATCTTTGCTTCTTGCTCGTAGCTTTGGACTGCGGCTCTCGGACGTCGTAGCGGCACTTCGTGTGCCGCTCGCGACTCGGCTCTTCCTCACTCTCGCCATCCGTGGCACGCTCGTCAGAGACGCCTCGAGACGCTAGTCCAAAGCCCCTCGCAATCAGAAAACGTTATGTTGGGACTATCTCGAGTAATACTCGACGATTAATTGCTCATCGACCGGCGTATCGATCTGCTCGCGGCTCGGCAACGCCGACACCTTGAGCGCCATGTCCTGATCGTTCCACTCGAGCCATTCGGGATGTGGACGCGCCTTGACGTACTCGAGGTTCGAGAGGATGATCGGCGACTGCTTAGAGCGCTCGCCGATCGTTACGACGTCGCCCGCTTTGACGAGATACGACGGAATGTTGACGAGCCGGCCGTTCACACGGAAGTGGCGGTGCGTGACGAGCTGGCGCGCTTGCGCACGACTCGACGCGAGGTTCATCCGGTAGACGACGTTGTCCAAGCGGCGCTCGAGATATTGCAGGAACGTCTTACCGGTTTGACCCGGTACGCGCGCCGCTTCGCGGAAGTAATTCTCGAACTGCGTTTCGTGAACGCCGTAATAGCGGCGCATCTTCTGCTTCTCGCGCAGTTGACGGCCGTATTCGGAGATCTTCTGACGCGTGGGCTTGCCTTGCGTCTTCTGACCCGGGGCCGTTCCGCGGCGTTCGACCGCGCACTTTTTTGACAGGCAGCGATCGCCCTTGAGGAAGAGTTTGATCTTTTCGCCCGTTTTGCTCGACGCCGTTTCGCGACGGCAAAGGCGGCAGACGGGACCGGTATAACGCGACATAGCCTTCCTCTAAACCCGGCGACGCTTCGGAGGGCGGCAGCCGTTGTGCGGGATCGGGGTGACGTCTTTGATCAGTGTGATTTCTAAGCCCGCGGCTTGCAGCGAGCGGATCGCCGCTTCGCGACCGGCGCCGGGCCCCTTCACGTAGACCTCGGCCGTTTTCATGCCGTGATCCATCGCCTTGCGCGCGACCGCTTCGGCGGCCATCTGCGCGGCGAACGGCGTCGATTTCTTGGAACCCTTGAATCCAAGGTTTCCGGCCGACGCCCACGCGATGACACTCCCCTGATTGTCGGAGATCGTCACGATCGTATTGTTAAAGGAAGAGTGGATGTGCGCCACGCCCGATACGACGGCTTTGAACTCGCGCTTCTTGCGCGCTTTGGGTTGTTTCTTGGCAGCCAAAGGTGCTCCGATTTTATCTTTCCCCGCGCAACGAGCCCGGGGTGTCGTCGCCTCGACCGGCTCCGCCATACGGCGGCCCAATCTTGCTACGCGGACGAGCGGCGAGAACGTCCGGGCGCGCCAATGCGCGCGAGGCTGCCAGGGACAGCCGACGACAGAGTATAGCCGAAAGGGCGCTCGAGGGTCAAATGCATCCGTCGCAGGCGGCCTTTCCCGCCCGGCCGGGGCTCGCTTGCGCAATTTTCTGAGACCCTGCTGCGTTGCCGGTACGACTTTTCCCGCAATCTTTCTAATAAGGACTGAAACCGATGAACGTATTCAACCGCGCCCTGCTCGGCGGCGCTCTCGCCCTCTCGGGCACGTTCGCCATGCTGGCGTACGGCGTCGCGACGCCCGCCGCCCCCGGCGCGACCTACGGCTTTACGAGCGCGGCCGCGCTCCCGGCCCTCGCCGACGAAGACGACGGCGACAAGGGCAAGGGCAAAAAGGACAAGGACTGCGTCAACCCAGCCGGCCATGAAAAAGGCTCGTGCAAAGGCCACGATAACGACGACCGAGCCAATTGCAAGAAGCACGACCGTGACGATTGCAAAGGGGCGAAGCGCCCGCCAGGCCACTCGGCCCGAACGATCAGCGGGACCGTGCTCGGCGTGAACGGCAATCAGGCCCGCGTTCGCCTCGACAACGGACAGGTGATCACGGTCAACGAGAACGGCACCGCGCTCAACGTGGGCCAGCACTATTCGCTCAACGGCTGCTACCAGGGCAGCATTTTCGTGCTCGGCTGCTACGCCAACGGCTCCAATCCGCCCGGCGGCAATAACCGGCAGATCCGCGGCAACATTCTGTCGGTCAACGGAAACAGCCTGACGCTCGTCGGCTTACCCCCGGTGACGATCAACATCGGCCAAGCCCTGGCAAGCGGGCGAACGAACGGCGGCCTCGTGTTGGGGCGTTCGATTACCGCGTACGGCTATTACCAGAACGGCACGTTCTTCGCTACCGCCATCAGGTAGGACAGAACCCTCAGGAGAGACGCCCCTCAGGGGGCGTCTTTTTTTTTGTTACCCGGGCGAACCAATCGGCACCGAAGCGAGTTATACGGTCGGCTGGGACGCGGCGCGCACTTCGTTTGACCGTTAGGCTGGGAAACCGAGCGCCGCCGTGCCCCTCCACCTCTCTCCCGTGCAACTCCCGCGCTTCGAAATGCGGTAAGAGATGCCGTGCAGACGTTAGCGCCACCGCAGGCTCTAAACGGGTCTAGCTGGCAGCAGCGGCTCCGGGCGAACAACCCGAACCCGCCGCGCGCGCTGATTACGACGACCGTCATGCTGGGCGTTATCATGGCGATCATCGACGCGTCCATCGTCAACGTGGCGCTCAGCGACATGGCCGGCAACCTTGGGGCCTCGATAGACGAGATCGCGTGGGTCGCGACCGGCTACATCCTCGCCAACGTGATCGTCATGCCGCTCAACGGTTGGCTCACGGCCGTGCTCGGCCGCAAGGTGTTCTACGCATCGTCGCTGGCGGTCTTTACGATCGCCTCGGTGTTGTGCGGCCTGTCGCACTCGCTCCCCGAGATCGTTGTGTGGCGGCTGCTGCAAGGCGTCGGCGGCGGCGCGCTCCAGCCGACCGCGCAAGCCATTTTGTTCGAATCGTATCCCGAAAACAAGCGCGGCCAGGCAATGGCGATTTTTGGACTGGGCGCGATGGTCGGCCCGGCGGTCGGTCCGACGCTCGGCGGGTACATCGTCGATAACTTTTCGTGGCCGCTCATCTTCTTTATCAACATTCCGATCGGCATTCTCGCGTTTTGGATGACCTTGATGTTCGTGCACGACCCGCCGTACATCAAGCGCGTCGGCCGCGGCGGCATCGACTGGATCGCGCTGGCGCTGATGGCCTCGGGGATCGGTTCGCTGCAATACGTTCTCGAGCGCGGCCAACGCGAGGACTGGTTCACGTCGCCCATCATCGTCGTGCTGACGATCGTGTCGGTCGTCGGAATCGGCGGCTTCATCTACCGGGAGTTGCGCGACAAGAATCCCATCGTAGATCTGCGCGTCTTCAAGTCGTGGTCGTTCACGGCGGCCAATATCATCGGCGTGGTCACCGGCTTCGGCTTGTTCGGATTGAACTTGGTGCTGCCGCTCTTTTTCCAAGCCGTGCTCGGCTTCGGAGCCTGGGACACGGGTTTAATGCTCCTTCCGGGCGCGATCGCGACCGCGCTCAGCATGCCGATCGCGGGCCGCCTGACGTCGCTCGTCAGTCCACGCTATCCAATCGCGTTCGGCCTGGCGCTGTTCGCGATCTCGACGTGGTTCATGGGCGACCTCAACCAGTTCGCGGGCTATTGGAACATCTTCTGGCTGCGCGCGTTCCAAGGGTTTGCGCTCGGCTTCATCTTCGTCCCGATGACGACCGCCGCGCTCGCCGGCATCCCCAACAGCCAGATGTCGAACGCCACCGGCCTGTACACCCTGCTTCGGCAGCTGGGTGGCAGTCTCGGCATCGCGATCTTGGAACTTTTGATCCTGCGCCGTCAGGATTACGACCAGCAGTTGCTCGCCGCGAACGTCACGCTCGCCAACCCGAACGTCTCGCAGTTCTTGCGCGGAGCCCACGATCGCGCCGCGGCCATCGCACAACTGGCTCAGCAAGTCGATGTGAACGCCCTTGCGCTCGCGTATGACTATGCATTCCGCGTGTGCGCGATTTTATTCGTCCTGTCCATTCCGACGGTCTTCTTGCTCAAGAATCCGCCGCGCGGCAAGAACGCCTCCGCCCACATCGCGGTCGAATAGGCGCGTCAACGTTTCTCGGTTATTTCGTTTCATCCATGCGAAGGGAGGAGTACTCCTCGGGTGTCATCGTCACAAGTGTGCTTATTTCACCCGCTTCCGGACCGAATTTTTCACGGAGCGCGTCCCAAACGCGCTTTTGCCTTTCCGAAACGTCGAGCCCATCGAACGCGTCCGAAACGAGGACCCCACTCAGTCTTTGTTCGGCTCCATTATGCGGCCCAAAGAAAATCTCGGTCCCAGGGAATTTGCTGCACAAGAACTGCTCGACACGCTCTCTTATTTGCATATCCAGCTCCGCTTCTCCATACTAAGCGCGATAAGGAATTGGCACGAATCCAGCAACGACCTGACCGAGACGACTGAACGATTCGCTTGCTCTCTATAGAGTTCGTCCATCGTACAATGTGTCGCCTTTCACAGCTACTAAACGGTACTAAGGTTCGCCGCCATCACGTTCTCTCACGGATGTTTTTCGGCATGATGTCTTACGGCGATAGTGCCCCGAATAAGGCGAGGGAGGCTTGCGCCTCCCTCGTTTGCTTTACTTCTTGCCGCCCGGCCCGCCGGTCGGAGCCGTCGTCTTCTTGCTCCGAGCGCCGACCGTCTTCTTCGGCCCCTTGCGCGTGCGAGCGTTCGTTTTCGTGCGTTGACCGCGTACGGGCAGGCCCTTGCGATGGCGTTGTCCGCGATAGCAGCCGATGTCGGTGAGGCGCTTGATCTGCGACGAGATGTCGCGGCGAAGATCGCCTTCGACCTTGAACGCGTCGATCGCGTCGCGAATCCGCTTCTCGTCCTCTTCGCTCAGGTTCTTGACGCGGATGTTCGGGTCGATGCCCGTCTGCGCCAAGATTTTCTGCGAGGTCGGCAAGCCGATCCCGAAGATATACGTGAGTCCGATCTCGATGCGCTTTTCGCGCGGAAGATCGATGCCTGCAATACGCGCCATTACCCTTGTACCTGCTTATGTTTGGGATTGCTCTCGCAAATCACGCGGACTTTGCCCTCGCGACGGATGATGATGCATTTTTCACAAATGCGTTTGACGGACGGACGGACTTTCATTATTCGTACCTGTAAGCGATGAGAATCATGCGGCGATTTCTTCCTTGGGCCGGAAGCGAGCGACGTCTTCGTGTTCGAGGGCGTCCCGCAGCGTGAGGATGCGCGGCCCGTCGTCCGTGAGGGCTACGGTGTGCTCGAAGTGCGCTGCGAGTTTACCATCTGCCGTCACGACTGTCCAGCCGTCGGCCAGGGTTTCAACGTCGTGGGTGCCTTCGGAGATCATCGGCTCGATGGCCAGGCACAGGCCCGGCCGGAGCACGATGCCCTTGCCCGGGGTGCCGTAATTGGGCACCTGGGGCTCCTCGTGCATCTTGCGGCCGACGCCGTGGCCGACGAGCGCCCGAACGACGCCGTAGCCGTGCGAGACGGCATGCCGTTCGACCGCGACCCCGATATCGGAGACGCGATTACCGTTTTGCATTGCGGCGATGCCGAGCATCAAGCACTCTTGGGTGACCCGCATCAGCCGCTCGGCCGCCGGCGAAACCGTGCCGATCCCGATGCTCGCCGCGGTGTCGCTGACGTAGCCTTCGAAGGTCGTGCCGATGTCGATCGAGAGCAAATCGCCGTCTTTGAGAAGACGATCGCCCGGAATGCCGTGGACGACGATCTCGTTGACCGACGCGCAAATGGACGCCGGAAAACCGTTGTAGCCTTTGAAGGTGGGCTCGCCGCCCTGCTCGCGAATGCCGCGCTCGGCCAAGCGGTCGAGTTCGCGCAGGCTCATGCCGGCTTTCGCCGTCTTGAGCAGCATCGTCAACACCGACGCCGTGATCTTTCCGCCGCGGCGCATGATTTCGATTTCGCGGGGCGACTTGAGCGCGATCACGCCGCCGCTCCGCTGCGCGCGTCGATCGCCTTTTGGACGGCCGCGGTCACGTCACCGATCGCCTGGAGGCCGTCGATTCGCACGAGTCGTCCCGTGCGGTCGTAGTACTCCACGAGCGGCGCGGTTTGGGCATCGTACGTTTCGAGCCGCTTCGCGACGACGTCGGCGGCATCGTCGGGCCGCTGCACGAGCGGGCCCCCGTCTTGGTCGTCAATCCCGGCGACCTTCGGCGGATTGAATTCGAGATGGTAGGTGCGGCCGGTGCGCGGGTTCGTCCAGCGTCCCGCCAGCCGGCGTAACAACGTCGCGCGGTCTGCGTCGAACAGTAGTACGGCCGTCAGCGGCTTGCCGAGTTTACCGAGCATCGCGTCGAGCGTTTCGGCCTGCGCGACGGTGCGCGGAAAGCCGTCGAGCACGAACGAGTCGAGCTTGGCAAGCGGTACTTCCATCATGCCGACGATCACGTCGTCAGGCACGAGTCCGCCCGAGTCCATGAACGATTTCGCCTTTGCGCCGAGCGGCGAGCCGTCGGCGACGTTTTGACGTAAGAGATCTCCGGTCGAGAGCTGGCTTGCGCCGTAGCGCTCCTCGAGCACCTTCGCTTGCGTTCCCTTGCCCGCGCCGGGCGGCCCGAGCATGACGAGGCGCAAGGGACGGGCTCCCGCGGTCATCGCTTGATAAAGCCCTTGTAGTCGCGCATCGCCAGGCGCGCCTCGATCTGCGTCATCGTGTCGAGCGCGACGCCGACCACGATCAAGAGCGAGGTCGAACCGAGATAGAACGTCGTCACGCCGAGCCCGCGCTGGAGCACGGACGGCAACACGGCGAGCAGCCCGAGGTACACCGCCGCCACCGTCGTGATGCGCAGCAGAATGCGCTGGATATACTCGACGGTCGGCTGGCCGGGGCGGATCCCCGGAATGAACGAGCCGCTCTTCTTGAGGTTGTCCGCGATATCGCGCACGTTGACCACGACCGAACTGTAGAAGAACGTGAAGATCACGACCAGCAAAAAGTACGCAATGTTGTAAAAGGCCGTGGACGGGCTGAAATACGTCTGCAAGAACAGCGAGATCGCGGTGCCGTTGCGGGGAATTTCGAGGAAACCCGCGTGCCAGTACTGGGCCGGCACGGCGCTGCGCGCGGTTGCGAACCAGGACAGCGCCTGTTGCGGCAAAAGCAAGATCGAAATCGCGAAGATGATCGAGATGACGCCCGCGTTGTTGAGGCGCAGCGGAATGTAAGACGAACGGCCGGCGAACATCTTGCGGCCGACCACGCGGCGGGCTTGCTGCACCGGAATACGGCGCTGGCCCTGGTACATGAAGATGATCGAGACGATCGTGATCAGCGCAATCGCGATGAACAGGAACAGGCCGAAATAGTTGAGGCCTTCCTTCTGTCCGAGCTGCACGGTCTGCGCGACGTACACCGGATAGCGCAGCACGATACCGACGAAAATGATCAGCGAAACGCCGTTGCCGATGCCTTTATCCGTGATCTGCTCGCCGAGCCACATGAGGAAGAGCGTGCCCGCGACGAACGCGGCGATCGCGAAGATCAGATAGGCCGTGGACTGGTCGTAGAACACGCCCGCACGCTGCATGTTGATGGACATGGTCGAGGCTTGCACGATGGCGAGCACGATCGTGAGCCAGCGCGTGTACTGGCTGATCTTTTTGCGGCCTTCCTCGCCGCCTTTCTTGGCCATCTCTTCGAGCTGCGGCAGCACCACGGTCATCAATTGCATGATGATCGAGGCGTTGATGTACGGCGTGATCCCCATCGCGATGATGGAGAGCTTTTGCAGCGCGCCGCCCGAGAGGAAGCCCAGGAAATTGTAGAACGTGCCTTCGCGCAACAGATCTTGCCAGCGCTTGTCGTCCACGCCCGGCAACTGCACGTGGATCATGAAGACGAACACGGCAAATGCAAACAGCACGAACAGAACGCGTTTGCGAATGTCCGGGACGAGGAGCGCGGCGCGAAGGTTCTCGAGCACTACTCTGCGGTTGCTTCTTCGCCGAGGTTGGCGCCCGCCGCGGTCAGCGCTTCGCGCGCCGTGCTCGAGAAGAGCACGTCGCGGAATTTCAGACCCGCGGGCAACGCCTTGCCGGCTTTGCTGCCGCCGAGGATTTTCACGCCGTCCGGCGCCTTGGAAATCTTGCGCTGTGCGATCAGCGATTGCGGTGAGACTTCGACGCTGGAAACCCAGTCGGCGAGTTCGGAGAGGTTGACGACGGCGTACGTCGTGCGGAAATGCCCGATGTCGCGCGCCTTCTGCGAGTAGCCGCGGCGATGCGGAAGACGGCGCGCCCAAGGCGTCTGGCCGCCTTCGAATGCCGGCCCTTTGCCGCCGCCCGAGCGCACGGTTTGACCCTTGCCGCCTTCGCCGCCGGTCTTCACCATGCCCGAACCGTGGCCGCGGCCGATGCGCACGCGCTTGGGGCGCGCGCCTTTATTCTCGCGCAGCGTCGCAAGGGTCGTACCGGGAGTCGCTGCGCCCAAGCCGTCGCCGCGCGATGGTTTCGCCGCGACCGCCCGGGTGGAAACGGCCGCCGCCTTGGAGGCTGCCTTCTTGCGAGTGGTCTTCTTCTTCTTTGCGGGCATGATCGTCCTTACGCGAAGAGTTCTTGCACGGTTTTGTCGCGCAGTTTCGCGACGCGATCGGCGGTCTTGAGCGAACGCAGCCCTTCGATCGTCGCAAGCACGACGTTGATCGGATTGGAGCTGCCGAGCGATTTCGTGAGGATGTCGTGGATGCCGGCGAGTTCGAGCACCGCGCGCATCGCGCCGCCCGCGATGACGCCGGTTCCCGGCGCTGCCGGTTTCATGAAGACCCGACCGGCGCCG
This sequence comes from Vulcanimicrobiota bacterium, assembly GCA_014304965.1. GTDB lineage: Bacteria > Vulcanimicrobiota > Vulcanimicrobiia > Vulcanimicrobiales > Vulcanimicrobiaceae > Cryoxeromicrobium > Cryoxeromicrobium davisii. Next base: position 13,253 of record JACRTZ010000093.1, read on the forward strand.
ACCTGCATCGTGACTTCGTGCGGAATCGTGCGTTCGACCATCGGCACCGTAATGAGCGCCTTGCGCGCCTGCTCGACGCCTTTGCGAATCGCTTCAGGAACTTCGCCGGCTTTGCCGATTGCGAAACCGACGCGGCCTTTGCGGTCGCCGACGACGACGAGCGCGCTGAAACTGAAGCGCTTACCGCCCTTAACGACCTTCGCGACGCGGTTCACGCGCACGACGGTCTCTTCGAAGCCCGAATTGTCGCGGTCGCGACCGCCTCTGTAATTCATGAAAAGCTAAAACTCCAATCCCGCTTCGCGGGCCGCTTGGGCGAGCGCTGCGACGCGGCCGTGATACTTGAGCCCGCTCGTGTCGAACACGACGGTGTCGATGCCGGCTTCTTTGGCGCGGCGCCCGACGGTCTCGCCGACGCGCTTGGCGGCTTCGAGATTCGTCAGCGAGCCGAGCCCCGAAGCGACGTCTTTCTGACGCGTCGAAGCGCTGATGATCGTACGGCCCGCGGCATCGTCGATGACGGCTGCGTAGATGTGGTGCCGCGTGCGATGGATGTGCAGACGCGGACGCGCTTGCGTGCCGGTGACCTTGCGGCGCAGGCGGCGGTGCCGCTTGATCCGCATGGCGGAACGTGACGAAGGCATTACTTCTTCCCAGCCTTGCCGGCTTTGCCGAGCTTCTTGCGCACGACTTCGCCTTCGTAGCGGATGCCTTTGCCCTTGTACGGCTCGGGCGGACGCAGCGAGCGAATTTCGGCGGCGACTTGGCCGACTTGCTGTTTGTCGATGCCGTCAACGTGAATCTTCGTCGTGCCCTCGACCGCGAACGAAATGCCCTTGGGCGCTTCGTACGAGACCGGATGCGAGTAGCCGAGCGTCAGGTTTAGACGTTCGCCCGCCTTGTTGACGCGATAGCCGACGCCTTGAATCTCCAGGCTCTTGCGGAAGCCTTTGGAGACGCCTTCGATCATATTCGCAACGAGCGTACGCGTCAGCCCGTGCGCTGAGCGGTGCGGCTTCGTGTCGCCCAGACGCTCGACGCTGATGATGCCGTCGTTCAGCGAAACCTTCACGACCGGTAGCACGCGCTGCTCGAGTTCGCCTTTGGGGCCCTTGACGCGCACGAGCGCATCGTCGACGGAAACCGTGACTTTGTCGGGGACGGTGACGGGTAATTTACCGATACGAGACATTGTTCCGATACCTACCAGACGTACGCCAGGACTTCGCCGCCAAAGCCTTCGCGTTTCGCGCGCTTGCCGGACATGATGCCCTTGGACGTCGACATGATGACGAGACCGAGACCGCCGAGCAGACGCGGAATTTCGGTGCGCGTCGAGTACACGCGCAAACCGGGCCGGCTGATGCGGCGGAGATTCGTAATGACCTTTTCTTTTTCGGGGCCGTACTTGAGCGTGATGCGCAGCGTGCCTTGCGGCCCTTCGGGCACCATCGAAAATTCGCGAACGAAGCCTTCGTCCTTGAGGATCTGCGCGATGGCGCGCTTCATCCGCGAGGCCGGGATGTCCACGGACTCGTGATTGGCGGTGTTGGCGTTGCGGATGCGCGTGAGCATGTCCGCGATCGGATCGGTGCTTACCACGCTACCAACTCGCCTTCGTAATGCCCGGGATGAACCCGCGATGCGCGTTCTCACGGAAGCAGATGCGGCACATCCCGAACTTGCGGTAGTAGCCGCGCGGACGTCCGCAGGCCAGGCAACGGTTGTGCTGGCGCACCGCGAATTTCGGCGTGCGCTTGGATCGTTCGATGCTGGATGTTTTAGCCATTAGTGCGCTGCCTCCAAGGCAGCTTTACACAAAGCGATGGTGATGTGGCGGCGTCGCGAGGAGCGACGAGCGCTGAATGACAGCGCCATTTGAGCGAGGAGCGACGAAGCGACGGCGTCAAAGCGCCGAGCGACTGGAAAGGTGTCTTGGTGGCAGTGCACTAGGTGCGTTCCTTTTGGAGCGGTAGGCCCATCTGCGTGAGGAATTCGGTGCCCTCTTCGTCGGTCTTGGCGCTCGTCACGATGACGATATCCATCCCACGCATCTTGTCGACTTTGTCGTAGTTGATCTCGGGGAACACGATTTGTTCTTTGAGGCCCAGATTGTAGTTGCCGCGGCCGTCGAACGATTTGCGCGGCAGGCCGCGGAAGTCGCGAATACGGGGCAGCACGACGTTGAAGAGCTTGTCGAGGAACACGTACATCCGCTCGCCGCGCAAGGTGACCTTGGCGCCGATGTTCATGCCTTCGCGCAGCTTGAACGCGGCGATGGATTTCTTGGCCTTCGTGATGATCGGTTTTTGGCCGGAAATCGTCTCGAGCTCTTTGGCCGCGATGTCGAGCACTTTCGAGCTGACGATCGCGTCGCCGACCGACATGTTCAGAACGACCTTCTGAAGACGCGGAATCTGGTGCACGTTCTTATAGCCGAACTTGTCGATCAGCGCTTTGCGGACCGGTCCGTTGTACTTTTCTTTCAAGCGATTGGGCGTTGCAGCCATGACTAGCGTCCCTTCACCGTCTCGGCCGCGGGCTCGCCGCACTTGCCGCAGACGCGCCGTTTACCGTTCGGTCCCACGTCGTACTTGACGCGCGACGGAACGTTGCACGACGTGCACACGTACTGCAGCGCGGAGATCGGCAGCGGCGATTCCTTTTCAAAGATGCCGGCCGATTTGGCGCCGCCGGCGCCTTGCTTGGTGTGGCGCTTGACGACGTTGAGGCCTTCGACCGATGCCAGTCCGGCTTTAGGGAACATCGCCTTGACGACGCCGCGCTTGCCCTTTTCTTTGCCGCGACGAATCATGACCGTGTCGCCCTTGACGATCTTCGTTTTGAGCGCGCCAGGCCGTTGCACGAGAACGATCGACATTACAACACCTCCGGCGCGAGCGAGGCGATCTTCAGGAAACCGCGGTCGCGCAATTCGCGGCAGACCGGTCCGAAGACGCGCGTGCCGCGCGGGTCGAGGTTGTCTTTTTCGCCCTTGATGATCACGCAGGCGTTCTCATCGAACTTGATGACCGACCCGTCGGGGCGCTTCATCGGCTGCGAGCAGCGCACGACGACCGCCTTGACGACTTGGCCCTTCTTGACCGCGGCGCCGGGGATCGCGCTTTTCACCGTGCCGACGATGATGTCGCCGACGTAGGCATAGGGGTGCCGCGACCCGCCCTGCACGTGAATGCAGAGGAGTTCTCTGGCGCCCGAGTTGTCTGCGACTTTAAGCCGCGTTTCTTGTTGAATCATGATGCTTTACTTTGCGCGCTCCACGATTTCGAGGAGCCGCCAACGCTTGTCGCGCGACATGGGACGGCACTCCGAGATGCGCACGGTGTCGCCGGCCTTGGCTTCGTTCTTTTCGTCATGCGCCTTGAAACGCACCGACTTGCGAACGATCTTCTTGTAGACCGGATGCGGCACGCGCGTTTCGGTAACGACGACGATCGTCTTGTCCATCTTGTCGCTCGCAACGCGCCCCAATTTGATGCGGCGGCGATTGCGAACGATCTTAGGCTGCTCCATGCTTGGCCTCCGCGAGCCGCTTCTCGCTGATGACGGTCTGAACTTGGGCGTACGAGCGCCGGATAGCGCGAACGCGGCTAAAGTCCGAGAGGTGACCCGTACGCAGTTGAAAGCGCAGGTTGAAGAGTTCTTCTTTGATCTCGCGAGCGCGCTTCTGGAGTTCGTCCATCGTGAAGTCGCGCAAGCCCGAAAGTTCGTCCTTGCGAATCATGACGCAGCCTCGGTTTCAGCGCGCGAAATGAATTTCGTCGAGATCGGCAGCTTGGCCGACGCGAGCTTGAGCGCTTCGCGCGCGACGGGTTCGGTGATGCCCGCAAGTTCGAACAGCACGCGACCCGGCAGAATGACGGCCACCCAAAACTCGGGGTTGCCTTTACCGGAACCCATGCGGACTTCGGCCGGCTTCTTGGTCACCGACTTGTCGGGGAAAATCTTGATCCAGACTTTTCCGCCGCGCTTGATGTGACGGGTCATCGCGATACGGGCGGCCTCGATTTGGCGTGCGGTCATCCAGCACGGCTCGAGCGCCTGCAAGCCGAACTCCCCGAAGGTCAGCGTATTGCCCGACATCGCTTTACCGGTCATGCGACCGCGATGAACTTTGCGCCATTTGACGCGTTTCGGTGTCAGCATCGCCTACGGTGTCTCCTCGGGTTTGGGCTCGTTCGATGCGCTCGTCTCGCTCGGGGCGCTGGGCTCGTCGTGAACGCGTTCGTAATGTTCGGCCTGCGGCGCGGGCTCGGGATGCTCGGCGGTCGGGGCCGTGGACTCGGCACCGGGACGCTCGGCGGCATCGGTCGTGTGTTGCGATTCGGGATTCACTTGCGACGTCTCGGCCGTCCCGCCGCCGCCGTGCGATTGCGCCGGCGCGTGCGTCGCGCCGCCGTGCGG